>JBEKZG010000379.1:0-4348 GCA_049510095.1 Occallatibacter sp. | reverse complement strand
ACCCGTAGATTGTTTTCTGATCGTGGATTATATCGGGAGACGGATCGAAGGTGACAGTGCCGCCCTCGCCGATCATCACAATTTTGCCCCATTTGCGGGTGGCGCGAATGGCCGTTGCCCGCGCGGCATGATGCCCCGAGCAATCCACCGCGCGCTCCACGCCCATACCCCCGGTCAGTTCTTTCACCTGGGCAACGTTGTCAGGCCCGGAAGCCAATACCTCATCGCAGAGACCAAGGCCGGCCGCGATCTTCATGCGCTCAGGAACCACATCGATGCCGATGATTCTGGCGGCGCCGAGTTTGCGGCAGAGCGCGCCCGCAGCCAGGCCGACCGGGCCCAGGCCGGTAATCAGCACAGCGTGATTGCCGTTGATTCCGATCTTCTCCAACCCCTCATAGACAGTTCCGAAGCCGCACGCCACCTGCGCGCCGTCGGCAAAGGAAAGCTCATCGGGCAGAGCGATAAGATCCTTCTCTTCGGCTACCATGTATTCGGCCATTCCGCCGTCACGCTGCCATCCGTAGGCGCGACGGTACGTCTCGCTGGTGCATGAGATCATGTAGCCGCGCCGGCAATCGTTACAAACTCCGCAGCCGGAGATGTGGTACACAATGACCCGGTCGCCGGTCTTGAATCGCCGGCAGCCTTCCCCCATCTCCACAATCCGACCGCACGGTTCGTGGCCAGCGATCACTCCCTGGTAACCTTCCGGGCCCTTTCCAAGATGCTCGTGGTAGATGGCTCGAATATCCGAACCGCAGATGGTTGAAGCCATTACGCGCAACAGCACTTCTCCGTGGCCGGGAACCGGTACTGGCACATTTCGCAGCTCGACCGTGCTGTTTCCGGGGAGGAACGCCGCAGTCATGGTTATTTGCATTCCGACCGTCTCCTTGTTGGTCGCGCTTTCCGGGCGGTTCAGAAAAGGGCCGCTTCAGCTGGAAGACGGACTCTTCGCATGCGGGGAGGGGGAAGCCAATCCCAGACCTCGATTCTCGGGGCTATGGCGCCGCGATCACTCCGTTGACATCCCAGAGATCCTCCCACGGCTGGTTATCCTTCCAAAGGAAAACCTGGCCCTTGATCAAGCGGCAGTTGCGATCCAGCTTCTCAATCTTTTCCATATCGTTCGGGGCCAAAGGTTCACCGATCGCGCCCAGCAGATTGGCGAGGATATTCCGTGGATTCGTCGAAAAGGGAATCGGAACCTGTCCACGCTGGACGGCCCACTTGATGCACACAACGGCTGGATGGACTCCGAGCCTTTGCGCGATATTGAGAATCCCAGGGTCCTCAGTCGGCGACGAATCGTCCGGTGTGCGGTCGCGTTCCGGGCGTCCCGGCGATCCAATTGGCGAGAACCCGATCGGCTGAATCCGTTTCTCCGTCAGATATTGGAAGAACTCGGGCTGCTGAAGATGCGGATGCAATTCCATTTGGTTTGCGACGGGCTTGATTCGTGCGTCGCGAAGAAGCATTTCCAACTTTGGCACCGTCATATTGGACGTTCCGATGTGACGAGCCAACCCGCGATCGACGAGTTCTTCCATCTTCCGCCAGGTACGCATGTAGTTTTCGTGGATATAGGGGACCGCATTTGGATTGCGGGAACTGACGTCGCACCCCGGAGGATGATTGTTTGGAAACGGCCAGTGAACCAGGTACAGATCGAGGTAATCGATCTCGAGATCGGCCAGGGATTTTTCGCAAGAGGCGATGACGTCATTTTCGCCGTGTTTGTCGTTCCAGAGTTTGGATGTGATCCAGACTTGGTCACGCTGGAGGCCGCATTGGAACAGCTCTTTGAACACTTTGCCGATATGGTCTTCGTTGCCGTATACCGATGCGCAGTCGAAGTGGCGATATCCGATTGAGGCGGCATACCTCACGGCATCAGCGACCATAGGATGCGGAGCGTGGTCCGAGCCAAAAGTCCCGAGGCCGATGGCGGGCATTCTGGCCCCGGAGCTCAATGTTCGATAGGGCACAACGGTGGGATCGACGGCGTTTGACAATGAGGCCGAGTCATCCGGAGGCAGCATTTGAGAGCCCTGACTATAAAGCGATTCAGTTAGCGTTGACTGCATCGTGTCGATGGTAGCCAGACCACAAAATGTTGTCAAGAAATGGATGCGGGGCAAACGTCTGAATTTGATCCTTCTTCTGGGACTCTCTTTCCCGATCAGCAACAGATTTGGCCTTTCCGTGCACGCGAAGATCGAACTTTCCTCTTAAGTCGCGTTGATGCAGCCTCATTGAGCCGATTACTTGGGCAGCACGATTCCTGGTTCTGAATCGGAGATCCAACCGACGGTGACGGGCTGGGGCACAGTGTTATGAGGCGCGACTTGGATCTCGGGCAGGCGCTGCTCAAGCTCAGGGGGAAGGCACAATAGGAGGTTGCGAACGCACTCGAACAAGTCGCATTAAGAGTAGCCGAGCAAGATACAGGCAGTGCCGGGAAAGCCGATCCTCTGCTGGTGACTTATTGAGGGCCAGAGGGATCCTATTGGGGATGAATCGATTCCAACGCGAGCATTCGTCTGTAATAATGCGTCGTATGCCGGTCCGAATGAAGGACATCGCGAAAGATCTAGGCTTATCCGTCGTCACAATTTCGAAAGTTCTTCGAAACCATCCGGATATTGCCGACGAAACTCGAGAACGAGTCCTCAGTCGCGTAAAGGAACTCGATTATCAGCCCAACATCACAGCCAGAAGCCTAGTGACAGGCCGGAGTTATTTGATTGGCTTGGTGGTGCCCGATCTGCTGCACCCATTTTTCGCAGAGATAGCGAAGGCTTTGTCTGCGTCCTTGGCCAAGAAGGGTTATTCGCTGATCATTTCCTGTTCGGAGGAGAATACCGAACTCGAATGGAGGGAAATCAACCAGCTGATCGGGAGACGTCTGGATGCTTTGGTGGTTGCATCCTCCGGCGCAAATGTCGAGCCGTTCGAGCGCATGGAACGCCACGGGTTGCCCTACGTACTGATTGACCGCGAAGTGCCTGGTCTGTCTGCGAATTTTGTCGGCATCAACGATGAAGCCGCTGGAAGGATCGCCACCGAACACCTGATCGAGCAGGGCTGCAAGAGGGTGGCTCATATCCGGGGCAGAGACAATTCCACTGGGATGCGCAGATTTGAGGGATATAGAACTGCGCTCAAGCGCCATGGAATCCCCTATTCGCCCTCCCTGGTCATCTCTCGATCTCTTGTAGATATCGACAGCACCCCAATGGGAGCTGAGGCGATGCGTCTGCTGCTTAAGGAGAGACGGATTCCCGACGGGGTGTTTGCTTATAACGATCCGCTTGCAATAGGAGCGATCGGCGTAGCTCTCGATGCAGGTCTGCGTATTCCCGAAGACATTGCTATCATCGGTTGCGGCAACCTTCACTACGATTCTTCGCTTCGCGTACCCCTCTCCAGCATTGATCAGAACAGTCAACAGATCGGCGAACGAACTGCCGAAATCCTGATGGGCATGCTCGAGTCGAAGATCCGGCCGCAGCTAAGGAGCATCATCCTCGAGCCATCGCTGATGGTCCGGGCTTCATCACTCCGGGGCGCGAAAAAGCGGCAAGAGCCGAAGCCCCTGGCGATGAGTTCTGGCCGGCGCAAACCGCGGTAAGCACTAGAGAATCGCCTGCGTTGATTGCTTCGGGATTCAAGACCGCCGACCGTTGTTTGGGAGCTATAGATAACGTTAACTGTATCGTTGACAGTGAAACCTCGGGTTGTTATGATCGGCACTCGTTGGCGATGGCGAATCGGGCCGGGTGAAGTACCGAATACGAACGTGTTAGGAGCCGCTGGTGGAGCGAAGGGATTTTTGTAAACTTCTGGCGATTGCCGCCGCATCGAAGACCGTGCCCGGATTTGGGCAAGCCGCACACGATAACCCAATGGGTCTACCGAACGGATTCAATCAGTACATCCAAGAATACGCCCAGTTCTGTGCGCTGCCGGCCGACCAGAGAGTCTTCTACGCGGTGAAAGATGGCAAGATCGTCGAGGAACGATTGGATGAGACAACCTGGCAACCACCCCCGCGGAACTATAATGCGCCGGCTGTTGCGGTGGCGGGCGGATTGTGGAACAACGTGCCTCTGGAGTCGCCG
Organism: Occallatibacter sp.; assembly: GCA_049510095.1. GTDB lineage: Bacteria > Acidobacteriota > Terriglobia > Terriglobales > Acidobacteriaceae > Telmatobacter. The sequence goes on along the minus strand of JBEKZG010000379.1, from coordinate 221 downwards.
ATTCCCAATCTCGCTGGAGAAGGGCCGTACAAGCCTGCGTGGGACTCGTTGCTGGGGTATGAAGCTCCGGATTGGTACCGGGATGCCAAATTCGGTATTTGGGCCCACTGGAGCCCGCAATGCGTGCCCGAGGCCGGTGACTGGTATGCCCGCAATATGTATTTAGAGGATCAGCGACAATATAAGTACCATGTAGAACATTATGGGCCGGCTTCGCGGTT
>JBEKZG010000378.1:0-4368 GCA_049510095.1 Occallatibacter sp. | reverse complement strand
CGCCGGTCAAAAACATCGGCTGGTATCGCATCGCCTACCGAATCGAGGCCGGTGGAAAAATTCCGGCCAAGGGCATTCTCGCGATAGGCGCCATTGCGCCCAATCTCCTCGATCTGCGTATCGCCACTCCTCAGACTCTGGTCACCGGAGTTCCGCTCAGTGTGCGCATTTACGCGGGCCATCCGATCCTCAGGAAGCCGTTTCGGGGAGTTCGCCTTGAGGCCCAGCTTCTCATCGACCCAGATGACGACACTGATACCGACACCGACGCCAATATCGCCAAGCGAACCATCGTGCGCCAGGCTGTCACGGACGGATCCGGCGAGGCGATTGTCCACTTTCCCTTCCCCACGGAACCGGGCCAGACTGCGACCCTCACCGTGGATGGAACCCTGACCGGCGCCGCGGGCCTTGGACAGACCGAGGCACGCGCCACTGCCAGAGTTTCCAAGGACTTTACCGCCAGCGACAGGACCACGATTCGCGTGGAAACCGACAAGCCCCTCCACAAGCCGGGCGAGATTGTTCACCTGCGCGCTCTCGTCTTCAACAATGCCGGCCATGCGGACGCCAACCTTGCGCTAACCCTCACCATCAAGGACCCGGACAACAAGATGCTGCTTGAGGCCCCGGTCACCACCAACCGGTTTGGCATCGCTTCCTACGATTGGAAGACCGGTCCGCGGCTCGCTCCGGGCAATTACAACGTCAGTTTCGACGTCGGCAAATCCTCAAATTACGACGGTTCGCAGTCGACCATCGTCCGTATCCAGCGCTACGAATTGCCCGAGTTCGCCGTCATCGCAACCATGGACCACGGTTACTACCTGGAAGGGCAAACACCGGTAGTCAAGATTCACGCGGGCTATCTCTTCGGCAAGCCCGTCGCGGCCGGCTCTCTGCGGATTGCCCGCGCCAGCGATGGCGAATGGGACTGGCGAACCGGAACATACAAGGAGAAGGACAAACCGGAGGAGACCGCGACCCTCGACGCCAACGGCGACGCGGAGGTGCACCTCAACGTCAAGGGTGACTTCGACGATCTGAAGCAAAGCGACTACGAGCGCTTCACCAACATCGAGTATCGTGCCATTGTCACCGATGCCACCACCGGCCGCAGCGAGCCGCGGAACTTCGCCGTGCGCATCAGCAAAGACCCGGTCCACATTTATCTGGAACCGATGGGCGGCGACGATCACGAAGGCGATTACTACCTGAGCACCAGCTACGCTGACGGCGTGCCCGCTTCGGCGAAGGTCACACTCGATTGGATTGACGCTCAGTCCCACGCCAACAGGGCAGCCTCGGTCACCACCAATCGTTACGGCCTGGCCAAAGTTCACCTGCGTTACCCAGCCCACGAATCGAAAAACGACGACCTGAATCTTCGCGCGATTGCCCTCGATGCGCAGGGTCGTAAATCGAAACTCGACGACACTATCGACCCTGAGAGGGCGCGCCCAATCTGGATCACCGTTGCCCACACGCTGCTAGAGCCGGAAGAGCCAATTGAAGCCATGATTCATGGCGCGGCGGGAAGCAACATCGACGTGGATGTTCTCAGCGAAAACGGCCTGCTGGCTCACCAGCAAGTGCACATGAGCCACACGGCCGAATCGTTGATTGTTCCCATCAGCCCAGGCTTTCACGGGCTCGTGACGCTGCGCGCTTATGCCATGAACAGCGACCAGCCGCAATACAGTTCTTACTGGGACACCAGCATGGGTTTCAAGGCGGTTCTCTATCCCCAGGATCGCGCCCTGAAGCTGAAACTCTCCGGCCTGCAGCCCTCGTATGCGCCGGGCGCCACTGTAGACGCCGGCCTCGCGGTCAAAGACGCCGTTGGATCATTGCCCCCGAGCGCCTTCGGCATTTCGGTCATCGATAACGCCGTCGAGCTGCGCGCCCAAACTGAGGAAGAGGCCAATGATCGCTGGTTTGGTTTCGACTGGTGGCAACCTCGCGAAGCGGTCGCCGGAATCACCCGCGAAACCCTCGACCAGACCGATATGTCCAAGCCCGTCCCCGAAGATTTTGATCTCGCCGCGGAAGCGCTTCTGGCTTCCTCTCCGGTCAGCGGTATTCAAATCGACGGGGCCGACGACAATGGAGATCGCAACGAGTATCAGGAAGTCATGAGGAGCGATCTCGCTGGGCTAGGGAAAGCTGTCCTGGATGCTCGGCCCGCACAGTTGCCCGCGGATTTGGGCGCCCTGCGCAGCATCGCCCGCAATGCGACGTTCGACGATTCGATTCTCACCGATCCCTGGAACACACCATACAAAGCGAAAACGTGGATCCAATGGAACAGCGAAGTCCTCACCCTGGTGAGCGCGGGGCCCGACAAGCGTTTCGGCACGGAGGACGACTTAGAAATTGAGCTGACTCGCCGGAATCTCTTCGAGTTGCCGGGTGAGCGGATGGCGAAACTGATCTTCGATGCGGAAGCGACAGGGAAGAGTCTGCCCGGTACGCTCGACAGCCTGAAGGCGTTGACCCGGAACGGCGGGCTTGACCTGGATTCCATACTCGATCCTCACGGCAAGCCGTACACCTACGCAATTGTGGTCAACCGTCGCAATTACTCGGTTCTGGTGTCAATGCAGTCCGGAGAAACTGCCTGGGGAAGCCAACCGATTGACTATTTCGCCGCCACGGAAGAGCTCATGGCGTCTGCGATTCAAGCCTGGATCACAGCTGGCAAGCCGTTTCCCGATACGGAAGCAGAGGCGCGTGCGGTATTCACCAAAGCCGGCATCGACTTTGACGCCTTGCGCGATCCCATCGGCAAGCCTTTCCAACTACGCTCGTCGCAGGTAATGAAGTACACGCGCGTCGAGAAGGTGAAAGCCGGAAACACTCTGGAAGTAAAGTCCACCCCGGTGACGCACGTCCTGCGCGCCCTCCAGGTGCTTCGCGCGCCCGACAAGTCCACCGATGGCAATGCCGCTGGAGATGCCGAGGTGGTGGCCCAGTTCTTTCATCCCGTCACCGAGCAGAGCGGCAGCGACCTCAATCCGCAGGCCGTGGATCAAGGCACATTCAAGGGAAACACCGGAGCCATCGGCGGCACCGTCACCGACATAACTGGCGCGATCATCCCCCGGGCGAATGTAGAGGTTGAGACCAGTAGCGGCCTGAAAGCAGCCATCGCAGAGACCTCGGTGAATGGAACCTATCTGATCTCCAATCTTGCGCCCGGGTTCTACGTCCTCAAGGTCAGCGCAAAGGGATTCATGACCTGGGAGATGCGAGAAGTTCACGTCTCGTCCGTTTCGCTCACCTCCGTCGATGTGGAATTGAACGTCGGAAGTGAAACGCAATCGGTTACGGTGGTGTCCGGTGCGGACGCCGAGGTTGCTGTGGATTCGGCGGAGATATCGAGCACGCTGAATAATGAGCTGGTCTCCGCGTCCAAGGGCATCGTCGGCCCGGATGGCAAGGTTGTCGTCACCGGCCGCAATGGCAAGGCCACCATCTCCGAGCCCACCTTCACCCCGCGCCTGCGCCACATCTTCGAGGAAACGGCCTACTGGGCTCCTTCGCTCGAGACAAACTCGGCCGGCCGCGTCTCGCTTCAATTCTCCTTGCCCGACAGTCTCACCACCTGGAAGCTGCACGCACTGGCCTCCACCATCGATGGCCGCGTCGGCGCGCTCGATCAAACCTTCAAAACCTTCCAGCCGTTTTTCGTCGACCTGGACACACCGCCGGTGCTCACGGTTGGCGACGAAATCACCCTCCCCGTGAATCTGCGCAACTACACGGATCACGCTCTCGCGCTGCCGGTCATTGCCAAGCCCGCCGATTGGTTCTCACTGCTCACGCCCGCCAGGATCGACGCAGATGTTCCGGCAAACGGCACAGCCCCAGTGATATATGGCTTCCGCGCAAGCAAGGCTGTTGATGCAGGCCCGCTCCGCATCACCGCATCCAATGCGCACGAGGGCGACGCCGTTGAGAAGACCATCCGCGTTCACCCCGATGGCGAACCGCGCGACGTAACGGTCTCCGGACTGCTGCGCTATGGCCCAACAACACTGGCGCTCGATCTGCCTCTCGATAGCATCCCCGGTTCGGTTCATGCGGAGCTCATGCTTTATCCCAATCTGCGGACCCACCTTATGCATGCCATGAAGGCCGTGCTCGAGCGTCCCTATGGTTGCGGCGAACAGACTATCTCCTCCACTTATCCCAGCCTTCTCTTCCTTGAGCTATTGAAGGCCACCGGCGCCGCGTCTTCCGCGCAGACTGAGGCCCAGACTTACCTGCAGCTTGGCTACGACCGGCTGCTCGGCTATTTCGATCCCTCCGGCGGCCTCACTTATTGGGGTGGAAATGACCATAACCCCGACCCCGCCCTCACCG
>JBEKZG010000377.1:0-4434 GCA_049510095.1 Occallatibacter sp. | reverse complement strand
CGCGGAACGGGTGAAGGATGGACATGCAGCGGCGTTTCCACTGCACTACGTGGAGGTTGGGAACGAAGACGAGTTTGATAAGTCGGGAAGTTATGACGGAAGATATGCGCAGTTTTATAAGGCGATCAAGCAGCGGTATCCCGAGTTACAGGTGATTGCAACGACGGCGGTGAAAAGCGTGAAGCCGGATGTTCTGGACGAGCACTTTTATATGCCGGCGGAGGAATCGTTTGCCGGGGCGCACCACTACGACAAGACGGACCGCAATGGGCCGAAGATTTTTGTGGGGGAGTGGGCGACGCGGGAAGGGACGCCGACGCCGAACCTGGAAGCGGCGCTGGGGGATGCGGCGTGGATGACGGACCTGGAACGGAACAGCGACCTGATTGTGATGGCCAGTTATGCGCCGCTGTTTGTGAATGTGAATCCGGGCGGGATGCAATGGTCTACGGATTTGATTGGGTATGATGCGCTGACGAGTTATGGGTCGCCGAGTTACTGGGCGCAAGTGATGTTTGGGAGTTATCTTGGCACCGAGGTGGTGCCGGCTACGCTGAGCGACGAGGGCCCGCGGCTGTTTGCTTCGGCCACGCGGGATGCGATCCGGCGGAAACTGTTTGTGAAGGTGGTGAATGCGACTTCAGAGGCGCGGACGGTGCGGTTGGCGTTGACGGGGGTGGAAAAGATTGGCCTGGCGGCGAAGCTGATTACGCTGAGCGGGAAGTCGCCGAATGCGACGAATAGCATTGGCGATCCAGAGGCGATTGTGCCAGTGGAACAGCGGATTACGGTGGATGGACCGAGGTTTGAGCGGAGCTTCGCGGCTTACTCGATTAATGTGGTGGAGATCGCTTTTTGAAGCAGTTATCAATTGCCAGTTTGCGGCTCGCTTGCCAGCTTCTATCGGAAAGGACTGGTGCGCGGCTGGAGCGGGTGCGATAGAGTTTTATTGTGATTATTAATATTGCACGGCGGGCGCACGACCATAACTGGGAGCTGGATCCGATTACGCGTTCGCTGCTGGATACAGATTTCTACAAGCTGCTGATGCTTCAGTTTATCTGGAAGCATTTTCCTACGACCAAAGCCTCATTCACGCTGCAGAATCGGACCGCACAAGTGCGGCTGGGCGAGATTATCGAAGTGAATGAGCTGCGGGCTCAACTGGAGGCTGCGCGGAAACTGCGGTTTCACAAGTCGGAGTTGATCTGGCTGGCGGGCAACACGTTTTATGGGAAGCGTGGGATGTTTGAGCCGGGGTTTCTGGAGTGGCTGGATGGGGAGTTCCGGCTTTCCGATTTCGAATTGTCGGTGACGGACGGGCAGTTCTCGCTGAGTTTTTCAGGGCTTTGGACCGAGACGACGATGTGGGAAATATATGCGCTGTCGATTATCGACGAGCTGAAGACGCGGGCGAGCTTGAGGCGGCTGAGCGAGCTTGAGCTGGACATCTTGTATGCGCGGGCGAAGACAAAACTCTGGGAAAAAATGGAGCGGCTGCGCGGAGTTCCAAAGCTGAGCGTGAGCGACTTTGGGACGCGGCGGCGGCATAGCTTTTTGTGGCATGAGTACGTGGTGAATGCCATGCGCGACGTGCTTGACGCGAGCTTTAGCGGGAGCTCGAATACGTACCTGGCGTATAAGCACGATCTGGAGGCGATTGGGACGAACGCGCACGAACTGCCGATGGCGCTGGCCGCGCTGGCGGAGAACGACGAGGAGCTAAAGGCGGCGCAATACAAACTGCTGGAGCTTTGGCAGCAGACTTACCAGGGCGAACTGCTGATTCTGCTGCCGGACACTTTTGGGACCACGCAGTTTCTGGACAATGCGCCGGAGTGGGTGGCGGATTGGACGGGGCAGCGCATCGACAGCAAGAACCCATACATTGCCGGCGACGAGTACATTGCGTGGCTGGAACGGCATGGGCGCGATCCGCGGAAGAAGCGGCTGATTGCGTCGGATGCGCTGGATGTGGAGTTGATTCTTGGGCTTCATGCGTATTTTGGTGGGCGGATGAGGAATGGGGCGACGCCGGCGGATTTTCAGAGGGCGAGTGACTTTGAGGATTGTGAGAGATGGTGTCCGGAACGGCGGATCCGGTTCAGCTCGGGGTGGGGGACGTTTCTGACGAACGACTTCAGGAATTGCAATCCACTGGGGGACGACGGGTTTAACCCGGTAAGCCTGGTGTGCAAGCTGACGGATGTGGAGGGAAGGGCGGCGGTGAAGCTGTCGGACAATTTTTCAAAGGCGCTGGGACCTGCGGGCGAGGTGGAACGCTACCGGCGCGTGTTTGGGACGTCTGGGGTGGCGAATGTACCGGTGCTGGCATAGAGCAAAAAATGCCCTGGAAAAGGGATTTTATTTTGTTGTGTCTTAGGATTAATTTTGTATTATATGTGTGAGTGAGCGGGCGCTCAATTAAAGGAGCCAGAGCTTTGGCCCGTCCCCGCAGCGAAGAAAAGCGCCCATTCGGAACATGCGGAGCTGTGCCGGGAGATGGGATTCAGAATGCTTTAGAACGGATTGACAGGAAGTGAGATGTGTTCTGTTTAGGGAAGTTTTGCATAAGCCCAGCGTTCTCTCCGAATGGTTTTAGCAGGGGCTAAAGGCCACTCATTTTGTTGGCCTTATCGGCACGACTGAAGTCGCGCCCTGTTACAGAGCAAGTTGTACAGAGATACCTTAGATGAGTGAGTAATCATTCAAGAATAGAGCAAATAATGGGAAGGCCACAGAAATCAATATTCAGCGGCATATAAGAATGAGGGACTGGACGTGTGCCAATATACCGCCGCAGGCCGGAAGGCAGGCGGTGGTAACCGGCGGAAGCAGCGGGTTGGGCCTGGAGATCGCCCTGGCGCTGGCGCGGGCCGGGTCGGATGTGATTCTTGCGGGGCGCGACGGTGCAAAGGGGCGGGCGGCGCTTGCGCGGATCCGTCCGTTGGCTCCGGCGGCGGTGGTGCAGTTCGAGAAGCTGGACCTCGCGGATCTGACGTCTGTGGCTGATTTTGCGGCGCGGATTGCAGCGCGGAAGTATCCGATCGACCTGCTGGTGAACAACGCGGGGATGATGACGGCGGGGGCGCGTCAGGTGACGGTGGATGGGTTTGAGATGCAACTGGGCGCCAACTACCTGGGGCACTTTGCGTTGACCTGTCGATTGCTTCCGTTGCTGCGGACGGGCCAGCGGCCGCGGGTTGTGCAACTGAGCAGCCTGGCGCACCGGCAGGGATCGATTGATTTTGAGGATCTACAACTGGAGCGGGGATACTCGCCGTGGAAGGCATATTGCCAGTCGAAGCTGGCGATGCTGATGTTTGCGCTGGACCTGCAGAGGCGGAGCGCTACGTACGGCTGGCGGTTGCTGAGTGCGGCTTCGCATCCTGGATATGTGCGAACGGGATTGGCGGCCAAGTCGCCGGTAACGCGGTATCGAATGGCGACGCAGGGGTTGATGTTTTTGCCGCTGCTGAGCCAATCGGCTGAGGAGGGAGCGCTGCCGACGCTGTACGCGGCGACCTCGCGGGATGCGCTGCCGGGAGGGTATTACGGGTCGACGGGGCGGTTCGAGATGGTGGGACCGCCGGGGCTGGCGGTGATTGGGGAAAAGGCTCGGGATGCGGGGGCGGCGCGGCGGTTGTGGGAGGTTTCAGAGGAGTTGACTGGGGTGAAGTGGCCGGTGGGGTAAATGGGCTTTCCTGGCGGGGAGGGTTAGCTTACAAGCCAACTTGATGCTCGCTTCCGTGGTGCGTCGATGGCGGCAAACGTTTGCCTGGATAGTTGCGAGAGAGGTCCAAACGTTGGACCAGGTGGTTATGAAAAGCCGAAAGATTAACCTAAGAATTGAACCTTTTGGGTATTTAGTCGGCGAGGAATTGGAGCAAATTGACGATAGCTCACCATAGAATTACCCACAAGAAAAAGTGAAACTATGGACTGGACTGGGTTTGGGCGATTCTGGGGCGAATGTGGGGGGAGTTTCGCGATTTTGTTTGCAGGGGGCGAAGGCAGGGAATAGGGAATAGCCCCGGGCGCTGCCGGTTGGTTTGGAGTGGATGGTGCGCCGGACGCCCGCTCATCGCGAAAGAGCCGCGATGAATGGGACACAGGGGTTGTGCATGGGTGAGGAGGTGATCCGATGAGTGGGTCACACCCGCCTGGTCATTGGGTATATTGAGTCCTATACCAGTCCTTCCAGATTTTGGTGTACTTGTCGGGGTTCCTCAAGTAAGGACCCATCCCGGGTCCGAAGTCGCCATTCAGTCCGGTGACTTCGGACAGCGTAATCACGGCCAGATATTGAATCATGGTATCCGTATGAGCAACGCATGCTATTCCGTCGCTGAATTTGGTGTTGCACTGGAGTTATGAGCGAAGCGGGAGTGGTGCGGAGGCGTCGGAGCCGGGCTGAGGTGGACGCCTTGGTTG
>JBEKZG010000376.1:0-4446 GCA_049510095.1 Occallatibacter sp. | reverse complement strand
GGGTCTGGAAGCCAGACATCGATATTGACGTCGTGGTTCAAGGAATCAGGCAGCGGAATCAGTTCGACTTCCCTGGGAAAATCGCTAAATAAATCCGCGGAGAGGACTGCTGGGTATCCAACACGTAACATGGGCGCCACCGGCCCGCCGGATGCGGGCGACATAGGGTTATGCTAAACGCATAGCGCAATTCCGCGAGTGCTCCGGCTCACAGAAAACTGCTAGCCTTGTTGAGTTGTGCGCCCGGACGGCGGTGCGACCGATCACGGCGAGGACGTGGCCGGCCCTGTCATTGTGAATCCATGAGAAATTTCAACCGCGAGCTCGATCGATGCGCCTGAAGGCAAACAAGACGTGGTCTCAGCAACTGCTGGAACTTAAACAGCGGATCGAACCTGCGGGTGGATCGGGGATCTTTTCCTGGGAGCGCCAGCGGATGCTGATTCACAGCGCAAAGACCGCGCTGGCCGCGGCATTGTGCTGGTGGCTGGCGCTGCGGTTTGGATTGCACGATGGCTACTGGGGTTCGATCAGCGCCATTATTGTGCTGCAATCGAACATGGGCGCGACGGTCTCCGCATCGCGGGACCGGTTTATCGGCACATTGATTGGCGGAGTGTTCGGATTCTCTTTTTCTCTGTTCGGTGTGCTTCCGTGGAATTATGTTTTCGCGGTGCTTGCAGCGCTGATTGTGTGCGCAGTGACGGGGTTGCGCGCGAGTTCGCGGCTGGCGGCGGTGACTATCACAATCATCATGCTGGTGCAGAAACCTGGTTCGCGCTGGGGTCTCGCGGTTGACCGCGTGAGTGAGGTTCTGCTGGGGATTCTGGTTGCGCTTGTTGTGACTACGCTGGTGCTGCCGGATCGCGCACGGTTACGGCTGCGCGACGGATTGGCGCAAGAGTTTCTGGTGCTGGGAGCGTTTTTCGAGGCGATTTTGCAGGGGTTTCGCGGAAACAATCAACTGCTGGAGGCCGCACGCAACGAACCTTCGGGAGGCGCAGGCTGGCGGGAGGGACTGGCGACGCTTTCGCAGTTTGGCCGCTCTCTTTTTGACGCGCTGGTGGCGCTTGAGTTCAGCGTGAAGGACACATCGGAGTTTGAGTACGCGCAGCAACTGGAGCCTGCGTTCGGCCATTTGATTACTGACATTCACACCGGGTTCCAGCATGTGGCGGGGCGCATTCACGAATGGCGTTTCAACGTGCCTCCGCAGATGAGTCTGGAAGAGGACATTGCGCAGCTTGAAGAACGCATGGCCGAGATGCGGCCTACGGGAATCGGATTCTCGCAGACGGAAATTCTGCGCGCCTATGCGGTGCAGTTGCACCTGAAGCAGATTGCACGGCTGCTGCGGGCGTCACGCGTTGAAACCAGCCACGCGGTTGGGGAAGCGCAGGAGTAACGGGGATTCTGCGAGAACCCACCCATCGCAAAGTACACGATGGATGGGGCACAGTTTGAATGACCGGGGGCCCAGTTCTTGCTTCGCAATTTGGTACTTACTTCGCGAAGAAGTTGCGCAACGCGTCCACGCAGTCTTCAATTTCCTTTGGCGTGACGGCGTATCCGAAACGCAGATGACCTTCGCCCTGCGCACCGAAGACAGAGCCGGGGATGGTGGCGATGTGCGCTTTTTCCAGCAAAATCTGCGCGGCGGTACGGCTGACTTTGTGGATTTGTTCTACATTGGGAAAAGCATAAAAGGCGCCTGCGGGCGCGGCGCATTCGAGGCCCACTTCATTGAGGCCGGCAACGAGCAAATCGCGGCGCTTGCGGTATTCTTCGCGGATGCGGGCAATCTCGGACTCCGGGGTGGTGAGGGCTTTGATCATGGCGTACTGCACCGGAGTGGCGACGCCGTTGGTGGAGTAGAGGACGATTTTGCGCAATGCGGTCATGAAGGGCTCTTTGGCCACCGCGTAGCCTGCGCGCCAACCGGTCATGGCATAGGTTTTGGAGAAGGTGAAGCAAGTGATTGTGCGTTCGGCCATACCGGGCAGCGAAGCGATGGAGACATGCTCGCCATCATAGACGAGGTCTTCATAAGCCTCGTCGGCGATGACGATCAGGTCGCGCTCGATGGCGAATGCGGCAACTTCTTCAGCTTCAGCGCGTGTGAAGACGAGGCCGCTGGGGTTCTGCGGAGTGTTGTAGTAGACGGCGCGAGTGTGGGGGGTGGAGAACTGCTCCAATGTTTGGCGGATGCCGTTGCGACGCGCGGAGATGGTGGGCACGAGCAAAGGGCGAGCCTGTGCACCGGTGATGAGATCGCTGATCGGGGTCCAATAGGGCGAAAAAACCAGCGCGTCGTCGCCGGGATCGAGCACGCTTTGGAAAGCGGCATACAGTCCCTGCGAGCCTCCCACGGTGGCAATGACTTCATCGAGGGCGATATGAATGCTATTTTTTGCGGCGAGCTTCTCTACCAGCGCCTTGCGCAGGGGCAATACGCCGGAGGAGGGCGCGTAGTGGGTCTGGTTTTCGACCAGCGCCTGAATGGCCGCGTACTTGATTTCGCCGGGTGTCTCAAAGTAGGGCTCGCCACCGTGCATCATGTGCACCTGGAGGCCGCCCGCACGCAGTTCCATCACCTTGTTACGGATTTGAACGATGTCGGAAAACCCAACTTCGTCGAGCCGCTTTGCCAGCCGAATTCCGCTTTGTTTCGCCGTCATGATTGCAGTTCCCTTCGCACAGAATTGGGGAAGCCTCTGACTCCAGCATAGCCGATGGAGGATGGAACGCCGCAGATCGGTAGTGGGTCAGTTTGGATTTCCACAAGGCAAGAGCGGAGGCGCGTATGATTTCGCCTAAGCCTCTCGAACGTCCTCCGGTGAAACATCCGGTAAAGAAGCCAAAATCCATGACGATTGCAATAGGGATGTTGTGCCAGGGTGGAGCGGTGATTGCCGCCGATTCGAGACTATCAAGACCCGATGGATCAACGTATACCGATAGAAAGGTTCGGGTAGAAAAGTCCGCCAATGGGGTATTCGTTGTGGCGTTTGCGGCAGACGATGCAAACGCGGCGCACACTCTCTTAGATGACCTAATGGAAGACCTCGTGCAGGGCGATCCAGCAACACTAAGGGAAACAGAAGACTTAGTGCGGCCACGAATGGCACGGTGGGCCGCTGCGTACCCATACGGTATCCCCAACGTCGAGTTGATCTTAGGTGCGTCTACGCCCGCGCCGTGGGCACCTGAAAGGCAGAATTGTGGCGGCGTCGGCCTTTACTTTTGCCAACCTCCAAATACTATGAATCTAAGGAACTGCTTAGAACCTGACCCAGCTATTTATGCGGGCATCGGGCAAGGATCAACCATTACCGACCCACTCTACAAAAGTCTTTTTGGCTCAATGCCGGGAACAAAAACATGTTTGAAACAAATTGCCTATTTGATATATCGGGCAAAACTGGACTTCGCTAACGGATGCGGCGGGGATACCACGGCAGTTTTCCTTCGGGAACAGCAGCCAGCCGCGTTTGAAATAGCGCCCATTTGGATGCAGGTAGCGGAGTCAACCAGCGCAATGTTCGACGGGGTTCTCAGAGTTGCAGCCAGTGCTGTGCTTTCTCCAACGCTAGAAGAATCTATGGCGATGTGTGATCTCTTTCGGTCGGATTTAGAGTTTCTAAAAGGGTACCGGGCGCGAAGATTTTGCACGATGTTTAACCAGGAAATATGCGAAGACGGCGTTGTCAGAGAATTTCCAGTCGATCTGCCGTCCGAGGATTAGGCACTTTCCCCCAGCGCCCTGCGAAACAGTTCACGGTCAATTCTGGATGGTCCTACGGTGGGCTTGGGAAGCAAGGCAATCAATTCCTCAAGACTCCAGACGTGATCGGCGAGTCCAGCTTCCATCGCAGGGGTAACCCGCAACGTCTGATGCACCCGGCAATAGTTGTAGTGCATGTAGTGCAGAGCGACCGCATGGGCATGGTTTGCAGCCTTCTTTGAGAATCCATTGGTGAGGCGAGTAAACCGGCGCGAAGACATTCTCAAGGTCAAATTCTGGCGCTCTACATAGGACGTGGAGACGTGCTCGGGATCAGGGTATCCAAGAACCGTCTTCATCTCGCATCCGATGCACTTGCCGGGAGAATAGCGCCGCTGATCTTCATCGGTGGATGCACCATAAATCTTCTGAAGTTGTGCGTAGTCCACTTCGATTCCGAATGCTCCCTCTACTGCCTTAAGGTAAGGTTTGTGCGCGTCTGTAGTGACCTGGACGCGGCCACGAATACGGCTGGCGCAATCTTCCATAAACTCCATTGCCCATCCCGCATCACGTCCACCGACAAGGTAGGAAACGACCAGCTTAGTATCGGCGTCAATCCCTATCCGCGTCCAAACATCTCCCCATCCAAAATACTTCTGCTCCACTGTCGCGTTCTTTTTCTTGCAGCCGACAAACGACCAGATTTCATCGCACTGGAG
>JBEKZG010000375.1:0-6047 GCA_049510095.1 Occallatibacter sp. | reverse complement strand
ATGCGGAATGGCTGCGCCCCATGGCCAACGACCTGCGGGCCGCCGCCAAACTCTCCTCCGACCCGGCGTTCGCGAAGTATCTCGACCTGCGCGCCGACGCCCTGCTCTCCGACGACTATTACGCCAGCGACATCGCCTGGCTCGATCTGAAGAACCCCAGGATCGACCTGATCCTTGCGCCCTATGAAACCTATCTCGATAACTTGCTTGGCGTGAAGACCTCTTACGGCGGCGCCATTCTCATACGCAACGAGGCCGAAAGCCGCAAGCTGGCCACTTATCAAAAGAACGAAGCGGCCATGCAGCAAGCCTTGCCCATTCCCGCAGAAGACAAGCCCTCGAAGCAAGGCCAGTCCACGCCCATGGAGGTGGTGGATGCGCCGCTGCGCGCCGGCGATCTGCGCTATGGCTACCAGGCCATCGCTGACAACCTGCCCAACGATGCCCGCATTCATGCCGAAAAAGGCAGCAAGAAGATCTTTTTCAAGAACTTCATGGACGCGCGTGTAAGCGCCGTCATCCTGCCCATCGCGGCCAGGATGCTCGACCCCGCGCAAGTCGGCGATGTCACAAGCGACGGCTATCTCACCGCTGTCATCCTGCATGAAATCTCGCACGGACTCGGACCCGCATATGCTCACATCGACGGCAAGCAGATCGATATCCGCGAAGCCATCGGATCGTATTATGGCGGGCTCGAAGAGGCCAAAGCCGATGTAACTGGAATCTTCCTCGCGAAATGGCTCGTCGACCAGAAAATCCTTCCCCAAAGCGCGCTCCATTCGATCTACGGCTCCTATGTTGCAGGGATCTTCCGCACCCTGCGCTTCGGCACCGGCGAAGCCCATGGACGTGCCGAGACGATGGAGTTCAACGTTCTCCTCGAGCATGGCGCTCTTCACCAAAACGACGCCGGCCGCTACACCATTGACTACACCGCCATGCCGGACGTGATCGCCAGCCTCGCGCAGCAGCTTCTGATTTTCGAAGCACATGGCGACCGCGCAGGCGTTGAAGCCTGGTTCAAGAAGTACGGCGTTATACCGCCGGCGCTGACCAAGGCCCTGGAAGCAACCAAAGATATACCCGTTGAAATTGTTCCCGTGTTCGAGTTATCCAAAGGGGTGCGGCCATGAAGAGCGTCTCGACAATGAAGTTACTCTTCCTCATTCTTCTCGTCAGCCTGGGCGCCGTTGCTCAGCAGGCCCCGCCCATCCACCAGCATCACGATGCTGCCAAGCCGCTTCCCGGCACGATCATCGTCCCCGCATCCGATTTTTTTGAAAACATTCCCGCCCACGACAGCAACGATGGCCGCTTCCCCCAGGGAAAGTGGTTCTTCAACAACGACACCATCAACATGGAAGTTACCGAGGATGTTATCGCCAGGGTCCCCGTGAAGGAACCCGGCACTTATCACCTCTTCGTGCGCAGCATCGGCACGCCAACCAGTTCCTTCAAAATCAAGATCGACGGGAAGGAAGACGCCGGCACCTACGGCCATGGCGTTCTCTCCTGGCAGCGCGGCGGCGACTTTATGCTAATGCCCGGCGCCATCGAGATTCGCCTCACCTCCATCACCCCTCGCCCATCTCTCAACGTTCTCGTCCTCACCAGGAAGGGAGACTTCAAGGAAGACGATCTCAAGTCGCAGGAACTGCCGCCCGAGGTCAAGCTGCTGCATGAGTACCAGATCGCGCAGCCCAACATCGTCAAGTTCGGCGACATCGACGGCAGCGGCAAATTCGCCATCGCCGACATCACCAACGACTACTCCACCATCATGTATGCCAACGACGGCCACGAGTTATGGCGCTGGCAGGCCCCGCCCGTGCAGCCCGGCTCGCCCAGAGGCAATGAAGCCGCAGGCATGTTATGGGATTTTCATCACACCGGCCGCGATGAGCTCGCGCACTGGCGTCTGATCGATGGCAAGGAGTGGCTCGTTCTCTGCGACGGCCGCACCGGCGAAATCATCAAGAAGATCCCCTGGCCCGCGCCGCCCTTACCGCACGTCGACAACAATTACCGCATGGCCGTCGCCAAGTTTCATAAAGACTCAGACGGTCCAGACACGCTGCTCGTCCTCAGCGATACCGGCGGAGAGATCAGCCTCACCGCGTATGACAAGGATCTGAACCAACTTTGGCAGCATGCCGAGCCGCGCGAGAAGGATTATTTCGGCCACTACATCTGGCCCTACGACGTGAACGGCGACGGCATCGACGAAGTCGTAATCAGCCACCTTTGCCTCGACGCCGATGGCAGGGAAGTCTGGAACAATGCCAAGTATTTCCAGAAGAACAACGACCACATGGATTCGATCGAGTTCTTCGACATCAACGGCGATGGCAAGCCCGAGCTCCTCACCAGCCAGAGCGATGTAGGCACCCTGGCCTACAACGCGCAAAACGGAGACATACTCTGGCAGAATCTCTCTGACCACTCGCAGCAGATCACCGCCGGCTACATCCTCAGCAACGCCAAAACGCCGCAGGTCGTCACCAACGGCCGCACCTATATGGCCATGCCCAGGCCGCCGGGCCCCCCAGGCCAGCGTGGCAGGCCGGCTCCGCCCAGTGATGAAATCGCCGTTGGAAACTTTCTCGGCGCACAGCTTTATTGGTTCAACAATTTAGGCAAGCTGCTTGAAACCTGGCCCGCCCATCCCCTCGAAGGCAACCCCAACTTTGTCTGCGGCGACTGGTACGGCACCGGCAAGCGCACTTTTTTCTGGTTCCGCTTCAAGCTTGAGCCCGACGGCAACGCCACGCTGTTCTTCAAGGGCGAGGCCTACCACATGTTCGACTTCGACCACACCGGGGCCGAGCAGGTCATTACTCTTGAAGGCGGCACGTTGCGCGTCTACGGCAACGCCAACGTAGTCCCGCGCGCAGTAAAGCGCGACCCCGAATACCGCCGCACCATTGCCAACCACACCCACTACTAGAAAATGGCTGGACCCGTTTCGAGCTGAGCGGTCTGGACTGGCGGGCACAGATGAAGGAGAACACCGGACAGTCAAACATGCACCCGACACAGAGCGGGAAAGGCATGTCCCAGGGGCTGGACGGTGTGCGAAAAGCAGCAAGGGAAAGAAGGCAGGAACGGTTCACTTCCTTGCTCTACCATCTGAACGTCGATCTGCTCCGTGACAGCTTCTACTCGCTTCAGCGTAAGGCTGCGCCCGGAGTGGATGGCGTGACGTGGCAGGAGTATGAAACCGGACTTGAAGATCGGCTCATCGATCTCCATGGCCGGGTTCACCGTGGAGCGTACCGGGCGCAACCTTCAAGGCGAGTCTATATACCGAAGGCCGATGGGCGGCAACGCCCGTTGGGCATCGCGGCTGTGGAGGACAAACTCGTCCAGCAGGCCGTGGTGACGATCCTCAATCGGATATACGAGGTCGACTTCAAGGGCTTCTCCTATGGGTTCCGTCCGAGCCGCAGCCCACATCAGGCGCTTGACGCACTGACTGTGGGGATCCAGCGGAAGAAAGCGAACTGGATACTCGACGCGGACATCCGCGGCTTTTTCGACAACATGAGCCACGAATGGACGAGGAAATTCATCGAGCATCGGGTGGCCGGCCGTCGCATACTTCGCCTGATCCAGAAATGGCTCAAGGCTGGAGTATCGGAGGACGGCCAGTGGTCGGAGACGAATGTAGGTACGCCGCAGGGGGCAGTGGTATCACCGCTGATCGCCAACGTGTATCTGCACTACGTGTTCGATCTGTGGGCTGATGTCTGGCGCAGGAAAGTGGCAAAGGGCGATGTCATCATCGTCCGTTACGCCGACGATCTTGTAATGGGCTTTCAGCAGCGGGCTGATGCCGTGCGGTTCCTTGAAGAGTTCAAGGGACGGCTGGCGAAGTTCGGCTTGGAACTCCACCCGGATAAGACCCGGCTGATCGAGTTCGGGCGCTATGCGGCCCGTGATCGGAAGCAGCGAGGCGATGGCAAACCGGAGACCTTCACGTTCTTGGGCTTCACCCACTACTGCGGGCGTCGTCACAAGACGGAGACGTTCACCGTCTGGCGGCTTACAGCGAAACTGCGAATGGTTGCGAAGCTGAAAGCCATCAAGGCTGAGCTTCAACGCCGGAAGCATGATCGCACCAGTCAGGTCGGTGTGTGGCTCCACAAGGTCGTATCCGGCTACTACCAATACCATGCTGTTCCCGGCAACATCAATCAGCTGCGCATCTTCAGAAGACGCGTCAATCGACTGTGGCACAGCGTTACCCCTATCCTGAAGCCCGCTTTTACGCCACTCATCCTTCATAAGAACCGTATGCGTAAACGCGCACGTACGGGTCTGTCCGGGGGGCGCTCAGTGATGAGCGTCCCTACCGGGTCCGGAACAAGAAATTTGCAGTCGGCGCCACCTTGCATCTGTCAGAATTTAAAGTTGACCGCAAAGGCCGCGATGGCACCAAATGAAAAACGGTTCGGGAACCGGGTTGGAAGAATGGTGACACCCGAAGAGTACGAGGCGACATGGCGTGCACGCCAGAACTTCGTCTCGCCTTGGAAATTAGTTCGTGAGCATCGCCTTGAAGAAGCACTAGAGATTTTCAAGGAGGATCACGGCGAAACTCCGCCCTACAAACCGGGACTGGGCCAGGTTTTGATGTGCACCGAGCAATATGAACTTGCTGCCGATCTGTTTGCGGAAGCAATTGGAACACCGGAAAAGTTTCGAATTCGAAGTGAAACCGATTGTGCATTTCTGGGCGTAGCGCGATGGTGCCTCCACGATTATTCGGCGGCCTTTCGACATTGGCGCGGCGGGGTAAACGCGCCCTACGCGATTAGTGGCATCTGTACTCAAACTCCTTTATTGCTTTTTGCAGGTTCAGTTCTTCGTCCTGAATACTATGACAAGACTGAAGCTGAAGAGATCTTGCGAACGAAGCTGTCTGGTCCGAGTGCAGGCGGACGGACCAAACACTGGCCAGCGAGCCTTGGCAAGTTAGTCTTGGGTTCCGTTCCCAAAGAAGCGATGGCGGCTTGGCGGGTTAGGACCACTCCTCTGTACGAAGTGGTAAAGGAGCGTCACCGACAGTGGCTCACCGAATTCTATGACGCGGTTCTTGCTTTGGGTCGCTGCGAAGTCACGCTTCAAGACTTCCGCGCGTCGATGCGTCGATGTACCGAAGAGTCCTGCTTCTCCGATTGGGAATTGAATCAGTGGGAACTCTTAATGAGGAGCCCCGAGTTCTATATGGCGCGATTCGAGGGGAGCAAGATGTGAGGATAAGTCAGCTTATGGTGCGAACGACTAGCTATGCGGAAGTAATCCTTCCATGGCGCATTTGTGGAATGAGCGACGATTGAGGTTGGCGGCTCACTGCATGTCTTTAGAGCGGGCGGCGCAGGCTGGGCTCTGACGGCTGGGTGTTTAACCGTTTATGATTGCCGAGCGATGAAAACCTATTCACTGGACCCTCTCCGGAATCTGTTGACGCTCGTGTTTCTGATAGGCTTTGGCTGGATGGATGCCCAAGCACAAACCTTGCCTGTTCCTAATGCTCAACTGGCCTCAAAAGAACTAGATGCGCGGGTTGAGACGCTGCTGAAGAAGATGACGCTCGATGAGAAGGTCGGGCAGCTGGTGCAGTATTCGGTTGGCAATGCGACCGGACCAGACGCTTCCAACTTGAAGTACGACGAGTTGGCGGCCAAGGGGCAGGTGGGTTCGTTTCTGAATGTGGTGGGGGCTGAGGCGACCAACCACTACCAGCACCTTGCGGTGGAAAAGTCACGGCTGCATATTCCGATGTTGTTTGGGCAGGACGTGATCCACGGGCACAGGACGACGTTTCCGGTACCGCTGGCGGTAACGGCAAGCTGGGATCCCAAAGCGGCGGAGCTGGTGGCGCGGACCGGAGCGGCGGAGGCACGTGCTGACGGGATTGCCTGGGTCTTCTCGCCGATGGTGGATATTGCACGCGACCCGCGATGGGGACGGATTATCGAGTCGGCAGGTGAGGACCCTTACCTTGGTTCTGCGATGGCGCGGGCGTGGGTGAAGGGTTA
>JBEKZG010000374.1:0-4458 GCA_049510095.1 Occallatibacter sp. | reverse complement strand
TCTCACTTTCTAGAAGCTGGTCAGGCTGCGCATTCTCCGATTCTCCTTCGGGAGAATTGGAACGCTCTTAGCGTTTTAATTAGAATGGGCCTGCGAACCTAGCGCCCTTGAAATACGTACCCCCGATCGGCGGGGATTCTCTCTGTTCCGGAGGCTTGGATGAATCAGCTGGCTCAGGATGTGCGTTTTGCGCTTCGGCAACTGGTAAAGACGCCGGGGTTCACTGTAACGGTTTTGCTGACGCTGGCGCTGGGGATTGGGGCGAACGCGGCAATCTTTACGCTGGTGAACGCCATGCTGTTGCGCAACCTGCCGGTGGCCGATCCACAGACGCTGGTGCGCATTGGGGACAAGGACGATTGCTGCGTGAACGGCGGCTGGAACGACGATGGCGACTACTCGCTGTTCTCCACGGAATCGTACCTGATGTTCAAGAAGAACATGCCGGAGTTCGAGGAGCTGGCGGCGATGGAATCGGGCTACGCATGGAGGCCGCTGACGGTTCGACGCGCCGGTCCGCAGACCAAAGCCAAGTCGGTAATGGGGACCTTTGTTTCGGGAAACTACTTCCGCGTGTTTAGCCTGAGGCCCGCCGCCGGCCGCTTTTTTGTGGATGCGGACGATCAGAAGGGCGCGCCGATTACAGCCGTGATGAGCTTCGACGCGTGGCAGGAGGATTACGCCGGCGATCCGTCCGTGGTTGGCAGCAGCTTCTTTATCAACACCAAGCCGGTGACAATTATCGGCGTCGCGCCGAAGGGCTTTTATGGGGACCGGCTCGACACCAATCCGCCGAAATACTACCTGCCGATGTATGCGATGGATCCGGTGAGTGGCGCGCCGTATTTCGACGACCGCGAAGTGGAGTGGGCGTACATTATTGGCCGCGTGAAGCCAGGAACCTCGCTGTCCGCGATGCAGGCCAAGGCGAGCACCATGCTGAAGCAGGAGTTCACGGGCTTCAAAGAGTTTGCGAGCGAGCGCGCGAAAACGTTCCTGGCCCGGACGCACGTTGTGATGTCGCCCGGCGGAGGAGGCATCCAGAATATGCAGGACGACTACAAGGACCACCTGAAGCTGCTGACGTGGATTGCGGCGCTGGTGCTGCTGGTGGCCTGCGCGAATATTGCGAACCTTCTGCTGGTCCGCGGAATGAGCCGGCGCGCGGAGCTCTCCATTCGAACGGCGCTGGGCGCGCTTCGTTCGCGCATTGTGCTGCAGATGCTGACGGAAAGCGTTGTG
The DNA here is from genome assembly GCA_049510095.1 of Occallatibacter sp. Classification (GTDB taxonomy): domain Bacteria; phylum Acidobacteriota; class Terriglobia; order Terriglobales; family Acidobacteriaceae; genus Telmatobacter. The sequence continues at coordinate 3,216 of JBEKZG010000374.1, read as the reverse complement.
ATTGCCGGAATGGGCGGCTTGCTGGGTCTCATCATTTCTTTCCTGGCGGCACGGGCTCTGTTGACGCTCGCTTTTCCCGAACAGCACAATATGCCGGTAAATGCGCTGCCGTCGCCGCTGGTGATCGCGTTTGCCTTCTGGTTGTCGCTGGTCACGGGAATCCTCTTCGGGCTTGCTCCCGCACTGATGGCCCTGCGCGTGCAGCCTATTGAAGCGCTGCGTGCGAATGTCCGCACCACGGCGCAGGGAGCGTCGTTTGTGCAGCGCGGACTGGTGGTGGTGCAGGCGGCGCTCTCGCTGGTGCTGCTGGCGGTTGCCGGCCTTTTTGTGCAGAGTTTGAGCAAGGCGCAGGGCGTAAACATGCGTCTGGACGCCACCAACCGATACATCATCCACATCAATCCGCAGGCGGCGGGTTACAAGACCACCGAGGTGGAAGCCCTCTACCGCACCATTGAAGACCGATTCCATGCGCTGCCCGGCGTGGTGAAGGTGGGACTTTGCACCTACACGCCCATGGAGGAAAACAATTGGGGCACGGGCGTGAAGGTGCAGGGCGAGAACGATCTGCACAAGGGCTCTTCCTGGGTGAAGGGAACTCCGGAATACTTTGACTCGGTGGGCACACATGTTGTGGCAGGCCGCGGATTCACTTCGCAGGACGTGCTGGGCGCGCCGCCGGTTGCGGTTGTGAATCAGGAGTTCGCGAAGCAATTTTTTGGGACGAGGAACCCGATCGGGCATCGTTTTGGCGGCTCCGATCCGGGGAAAGATGGCAACTATGAAATTGTGGGCGTGGTGGAGAACACCACTTACACAAGCGTTTACTGGAAAGACCACGCCATGTATTTTGTGCCGTTGACGCAGCGGCCGGCGGTGACCGATCCGGATGATACTCTTGATAAGGACTTGTCGATGTACGCCGGGGCGATTGTTGTGCAGACGAGCCGGCCGATGAGCGGGTTCGAGAAGTTGGCGGGTGACACTTTGGCCAACATCAATCCGAATTTGACGATAGTGAAATTCCAGACTTTTCAGCAGCAGATTGACGATCGCTTTATTGAAGAGCGCCTGATAGCGCGGCTCACTTCGTTGTTTGGACTGCTGGCGCTGCTGTTGGCAGCGATCGGGATGTACGGTGTGACGGCTTACACGGTTGTGCGGCGGACACCGGAAATCGGGATACGCATGGCGCTGGGCGCGGCACGGGGACGAGTGGTAGGGATGGTGATGCGGGGCGCGCTGCTGCAGGCCGGTATCGGGTTGGCGATCGGTGTGCCGCTGGCGATGTTGAGCGTGCGATTTGTGAAATCGCAGCTGTTTGACACGGAGCACATGGATCCGGTGGTGATGGCGGGAGCGATTGGTGTGCTGGTTGCGGCGGCGTTCGTGGCGGGGATGATTCCGGCGCGACGGGCGGCGTCGATCGATCCGGTGAAGGCGTTGCGGGTGGAGTAGGCATCACCGGTCCCTCCGCCGCGGCGGACGAGGGACCGGTGGCACCCTCATCTGGGTTGACGTGGAAGAAGGCGGCCAGGTCGCGGGCGAGCGCTGCTGGTTGCTCGGCGGGGACGAAGTGGCCACCGTGGGGGAAGACAGTCCATCGCTGAATGTTGTAGACGCGCTCCAAATACGGGCGCGGTGGTTCTCCTTCGGAGACGGTTTGATGGGCGAAGACGCCGAATGCTGTGGGCGTTTGGACGCGGACGCGGTCTGGTGGAAAGAAGCGATTGTCCCAGTAGTCGCGCATTGACGATGTGATGGTCTGGGTGACCCAGTAGAGGGTCAGGGTGGCACAGAGAAAGTCATCGGAGGGGGTGACGTCGCTCCAGGAGTGCCACTTCTCGCCGATGTATGCAGCGAGGCCAGCGGGCGAGTCGTTGAGTCCGTAGCCGATGGTTTGGGGCTTGGTGGATTGGATTGCACTGTAGCCTCGCTCCGTTTCGTCCCACCGCCGGTTCACGGCGAGGTAGCTGCGCTCGGCATCGGACAGGTCAGCATCGTTTACCAAGGGAGTGAGGTCGGACTCCAAGGTGGTGAGATGAATGCCGATGACCGACTCTGGATGGTCAAGCGCAAGGAGGGTGGTTACGCCTGCTCCGAAGTCGTAGCCATAGGCGCCATAGCGGGAATATCCGAGCATGGACATGAGCCGATGCCAGCGTTGCGCGACGTACCTATAGTTGATGCCGACCTGGTGCGGGCGGGGCGAGAATCCATAGCCGGGCAGGGAGGGTATGACCAGATCGAAGTCTTCGAGCAGGGGCAGCATACCGACAAAATCGAGGAAGCTGCCGGGCCAGCCGTGTGTGAGGATGAGCGGGAGGCCGCGGCCTGAGATGGAACGCCGGTGGACGAAGTGGATGCCATCCCAGGTGAAGTGGTCGAGGGTGTTTAGCCGATGCTCCCAGGCGCGCCAGTCGAAGTCATTTGCCCAGTATGAGACGAGGTGTTGCAGCCAGTCCAACTCGGTGCCCTGCTTCCAGCCGATTCCGGGTATTTGATCGGGCCATCTTGTTTGGAGGAGGCGTTGCCTCAGGTCGTCGAGGACGTCATTTGCGATATCGATTTTGAACGGTTTCATGGCGACTCCTACTTTAGTTTGGCACCGAGTTGAGTGGATGGTCTTAGCGAACTTTAGCAGGGGCTTCTATGAGACGGCTGGTGGTGTCAAGCTGTTTTTGTTTTTTCCTTCATTGGAAGTTTTTGCTTTTGCCTTTGCTTTTGTTCTCGTGTGTCAGATTCATCTCGGGCTTCTATACGCACTCATGGTGAGCTTTTTCGCTCGGTGCCTGTTGGGGCCCGATGTTGATGAATCGGGGCTGCTATCTGAAGCGCGGCCTATGACGGCCAAGCCCCTGCGCGCAGTCACCCGGACACGAGATGGATTCTGAGATCATTGCCTGTTTTCTGCCTTCCCATCTGGTTTGCTTTGGTTGGAGGTTGCGGTTGCGTTGCCGGTCAGGCCTGCACCGGTTGTGGAAAGGGTTCGAATCGCCGGCCGCTGCGCCACATGCTGTGCAGCAGGACAGCCAGTTTGCGGGCCACTGCGATGATGGCTCGCTTCTTGGCTCGCTTGCCTCCGCTCTGGGCCAGTTTCAGGCCCCAGCGGCGTAAGGCCGAATCGGGACCGAATCGGCCGAGGACATATTGCGCCGATTGCACCAGCAGACAGCGTAGATAGGTATTGCCGGTGCGAGTGATGCGCCGTTCCGG
>JBEKZG010000373.1:0-4463 GCA_049510095.1 Occallatibacter sp. | reverse complement strand
ATCCCCAAGTGCGAGGGATTTGGTGCATCCGGCATTACTCGGTGGCCCAGCGGTGCTGCTTCCGATCTACGCATACCAGGAATGCTGGTAGATGATCCGTTCGCCAACGTATGAGAATCTGAACTCATATGACGACACGACCTCCACGAACGCAACCGGCATGGACAGATGTTAAGGCAAAGCTCGCCACCGTTGACCGGACGGGATTAATGCGTCTGATTCAGGATCTTTATGCTGCCCACAAGGACAATCAGACTTTTCTTCACACACGCTTCGGCTTGGGCGGGGACGTTCTGAAACCCTACAAGGAGAAACTCGACCGCTGGCTATGGCCGGACGTGTTGCGTAACCAGGATATTTCTATCGCAAAAGCCAAACAGGCCATTTCCAGCTACCGAAAGGCGGTTGGCGAACCTGCCGGACTCGCAGAGCTGATGGTGTCTTTTTGCGAAAGTGCGGCTGGCTTCTCGAACGATGTCGGCTACCAGGATGAGGGCTACTTCTATGCTCTGGTCAATATGTTCGAACAGGCGCTCAAGGCTACCTGTCAACTACCTGGAGGAGACCGCGATGCCTTAATCGCCCGGCTGGACCGCGTGCGCACCATCAGCCACAATTTTGGATATTGTGTCGGCGATGACATGGACGACCTGCTTGCAAAATACGTTTGCGCCTAATCGATCCTCGCAGCCGGTTCACGCTCGCTCGGACATGCCACCCAGCCTTGCCGAAAACTCATATTCTTTGAGAGTTCCAGGCCTCAGAAGCGAGACCTGGAGAAGCCAGCAACGACAACTGCAAATGCAAAAGCAACCGCAGGTCCTTCGACTGCGCAGGTCGCAAAGTGCGCGACCTGCTTCGCTCAGGATGACAGTCAGTTTTTGACTTCTCAGAGTTCAGGTCTCTTGAGTGTGATTTAGATTTCGAGGATTACTGGCATGATCATGGGGCGGCGGCCGGTGGTTTTCTGGATTAGGCGCTTCAACTCGCTGCGGACTTTGTCTTTGACCATGCCGTAATCGGATTTCTGTTCGAGTGTTAGGCTGTCGAGCGTTTTGAGAACCAGCTCCTTGGCTTGCTCGGTGATATCCGTGCCGCCGAATCCGCGCATGATGACTTCAGGCTGCTGCTCGACTTTGCCGGTGCGCTTGTCGATGGCGACGACGGCGAGGACGATGCCGTCTTCCGATAAAATGCGGCGGTCTTTGATGACCAGGTCTTCGACTACATCGATGCTGGAACCGGAGTCGATGAGGATGCGGCCGGCGGTGACCTTATCCGCTTTGCGGACGTTGGTCTTGTCGAGCTCGAGAACGTCGCCGTCTTCAATCACAATGGCGTGCTCGACTGCGCCGGTTTCCATGGCGACGCGGGCGTGCCGCTGCAGGTTGCGGTAATCGCCGTGGATGGGGACGAAGTATTTGGGGCGCACGAGATTGATGAGCAGTCGCTGCTCTTCCTGCGCGCCGTGGCCGCTGACGTGGATGAGGCCGCTGGAGCCGTCGTCGGCGATGACGATGGTGTCGCGGCGGCAGAGATGGTCGATGACGCGGAAGATGCTTTTCTCGTTGCCGGGAATGATGCGGGAGCTGAGGACGACGGTGTCGCCGGCGTCGATGTGGGCGTGGCGATGATTGTCAACGGCGGCGCGGCTGAGGGCGGACATGGGTTCTCCCTGCGTGCCGCTGATAAGGATCATCAACTGCTCCGGGGCGAAGTCGCGCATCTGGCCGGGATTGATGACGAGGCCGGAGGGAATGTCGATGTAGCCGAGGTCCTGGGCGATCTCAGTGGACTCCATCATGGAGCGGCCGACGACGGCGACTTTGCGGCCGTGTTTGCGGGCCAACTCGAGGGCGATGCGGATGCGGTAGATGGAGGACGAGAAGCAGGTGAAGAAGAGCTTCTTCTTGGTTTGCGAAAAGACTTCGTCGAGACGCGGGATGACCGCGCGTTCGCTGGGCGTGTAGCCGGTGCGCTCAACGTTGGTGGAGTCCTGGAGCAGGGCGAGGACGCCGCGCTTGCCGTACTCGGCAAAGGCGTGGAGGTCGAAGGCGTGGCCGTCGATGGGCGAGAGATCGATTTTGAAGTCGCCGGTGTGGATGACGATGCCGACGGGGGTTTCAATGGCCAGGGCTACGCAATCGACCAGCGAGTGGGTGACGCGGATGGGCTCGATGATGAAGGGGCCGAGGGTGAATTTGTGGCGAGGCTCGATTTCGATGAGGGTGGTTTCGTCGAGCAGGTGATGCTCTTCGAGCTTGCCCTCGACGTAGGCCAGGGTGAATTCGGTGGCATAGACGGGGACCTTGAGTTCGGAGAGGATCCAGGGCAGTCCGCCGATGTGATCCTCATGACCGTGAGTCAGGATGATGGCGCGGACGTGGGCCTTGTTTTCAATGAGGTAGGTGATATCGGGAACCACGATATCGACACCGAGCAACTCCGACTCGGGAAACATGAGGCCGGCGTCGATCACGATAATGTCGTCTTCCCAGCGCAGAGCGAGGCAGTTCATGCCGAACTCGCCCAGTCCGCCGAGGGGGATAATCTTCAGTTTTTTCGTTTGCATCTGTCTCTTTGATGGTAGCACCGAGAGGCAGTTGTCAGTTTTCAGTTATCAGTTGTCAGGGATCAGAGGCTGGCGGGCTGCGGTGGGGCAGACGCCGCTTGCGCGGCCTGACGCTATCGAACGCCGAAGGCTCTCCCCGAGTACACTATTTGCGTGGCGAGGTATGGTTTGCGATGAAAGTTATCGTTGCACTTTGTCTCCTGGCGTTCCCGGTGCTATCGTCTTGCGTAACCAAGAAGAGCGATGCGACTGAGCTGAAGACATTGGTTAGCTCAGACGGCGTTTTCCGGTTCAGATATTCGCAAATACTGTTCCAATGTCTACCGGCCAACGAGCGAACAGACGAGTTGGAGCCACCTGGCAGTTGTGTGAGTCAAATGTCCATTTGCGACGACGATGACGACTCTCTCTCCACCTTTGTCTGCCTCGGTTATCCAAGTATGGAGAACACGTTCGCCGTGGCGGAGGTGAAGGAAGCCAAGACCGTGGGCGCTTGCCTGAAAGGTCCAGAGGGCTGGCCGATGAGTGTGCATGGAACCAGGATTATCCGCGGAGTGAGATTTAGATTGTTTGAGGTTTCAACGGCCTGGACGGGGGGCGGCCTGACTGGGGAATTGTATCGAACCTTCCATCTAAACAAGTGCTACGAACTGGGTATCAGATCGGTGTGGTCCCATTACAACGAAGATGAAACGAGCGAGACTGCTAAGAAATATGCACTGGACGTGCATAGTCGCCTGGAAGAACCCCTCCAGTCGTTCAGGTTCCTGAAGTAAAGGAATGAGGTAGTGGGAGAGTGAATAAGTGAAAAATGAAAAAGTGAATAAGTCCGGTCGCGAAGGTTTACTCGCTGGGGAAGCGGACGCCTAAGGAATTGCGGGCGGATTCGAGTAACTGGGCCATGCCGAGGGACATTTTGTGGGAGATGATGGGGCTTTCGCGCTTGCCATCGCGGATCAACTGGCAGAAGTGTGCGGTTTCGTAGTTGAATCCGCCGGCGGTGTAGGGCTCGTGGAGTTGGATTTCGCGGCGGTCGAGGTAATGGATGGTGGCGCGGGTTGGGTTCCACCAGTTGGCGTGGATGAGGACATAGCCGCGCGGGGCTGAGAGAAGCGCATCGCCGATGCTGAGGAGATCGAGTCCGGTGTGGAGCTGGGCCATGCCGCGCTCGTGCTCGGTTTGGAAGAGCGCGAAGGCATCGACTCCGGCGGGCGAGAGGCGGCCGAGGGTGTGGACGCGCTTGAGGGGGCCGAGCCAGTCGAGGGCGAGAAAGGCCTCGTAGGGGCCGATGCCCATGATGCCGCCGCCGCCGAGCTCGGGGAAATGGAGCGGGTAGTCGGGGGCCAGGGTGGAGTCGCAATGGCCGGCGCGAACGAAGCCTACGGGGCCGATGGGGTCGGCTGCGAGATGCTGGCGGAGGCGCTGGTAAAGAGGAAAAAAAGGGGGCTTCATGGCTTCCATGAAGAGGCGGTTGTGATGGCGGGCGGCGGCGAGGACTTGCTCGAGTTGGCGGACGTTGAGGGCTGCGGGTTTTTCGCAGAGGACGTGCTTGCCGGCCGCGAGGGCGCGGATGCAGAGGCCGGCGTGGGTATCGGGGTGGGTGGCTACGTAGATTGCGTCGATGCCGGCGTCGAGTAGCTGGTCCAACGTGGCGAAGGTTTGCGGGACGTTGAATTTTTCAGCGAAGGATTGGGTGCGCTCGGGGTTGCGGCCCCAGACGGATTGAAGTGTGGCGGACTCTACGGCTGTGAGGCCCTGGGCGAAGCGGGCGGCGGCGCGGCCGGGACCGATCAGGCCGAAGCGGATTGTGGAGAGAGGCTGGGGTGAGTCCGCGAGAGGCATTGATTCAATGTAGCGCGTGAGCCTCTGTGGTGCGGCAGACGCTCGCGGG
>JBEKZG010000372.1:0-4479 GCA_049510095.1 Occallatibacter sp. | reverse complement strand
AAGACGCGCGCCAGCACGCTGGTGGTTGAGCCATTCAAGCCAAGACTGTCATAGAGCAAGCCGCTAGTCCCACGGCGAAAATCCGCGCCAAACAGCGTCACCGTCCCCGACGTAGGCCGGATCGAAACCACCTTCGTTCCAGCGGGCAACTCCACATGAACTGAGCTGGCGACCTGCCTCTCAGAGACGGTTGTCTGCTCCACGATCTGTTGAGCGTCCGCCTCCACCGCAAACGCCCCTCCGCCGGGTTTGGCCAGGTATTCCACATCAACCGCAGTCTGCTGCGACTCTGTCAGTTTGAATTTGCTCCACGCGCCGGGTTGTCCCTCAAAGGCAGCTCCGCCCAGCCCGTAGATTCCCTCGCGCATCAAGCCAACCCCGGTTCGCATCTTCCAGCCATGGTCGCTGATCTCCACTCCGCGATGCCCATACCACGCCCACGGCTTGGCAATCAGCGTGTATCCGCGGCCGGCATCGCCAAAGCGGCTTTGCATTTGCGCACGCACATCGCCGGTAATCAGATCCGCTGTGGTGGGCGAATCGCCATAATGTAACACCGTGACTACGCTGCCGCCTTTCCCTTGCTCCAACTTCCACAGGGCCGAAAAAAACGGGTCCAGGCTGTTTGTATCATCTGCAAACACCGGTGAGATTTGCGGAAGCTTCTCATTTCCAGCGTGTTGAACCGGTGTCTTCTTCGGAACAATCGGCGCGGGCGGCTGAGGCCAGCGCAGCCGAAACGTCTCAGCGAAGACGCTCGGATCCAGTCCTTTGCTGTGATCTACTTCGAACCTCCAACCGGCCAGCGCTGCCGCCATCACCGCAATCGCGAGCGCCGTCTTCAACGGAAAGCGCGATCCTCCGCCAGCCGGTTGGGGACTGGGTTTTGCCGGGCCGGTTTCAGACAAATCAAAATTTGCCATAGACAAAGGGAGCGGAGCCACGGCCCGCCAGCGTCTGAATCATCAAAATCAAAGCAGCCATTGCCAGCCCCTGCACCCAGAAAGGCAAATCGCCCAGCGCCTCGGCCGAAGTTTCAAACCAACTGGAGGGAAAGCAATGGATCACCCCTGCCAGCACCATGATGCCCAGCACCAGCGGCGTAAGATTTTCGGTCGACAAGGTCATCGACCCCAGGCTGCGTAGGATGGCCAATGCGTTATCAACGGAACTCGCCCGAAAAAAGATCCACGTAAAGCAGACAAAGTGAAAGGTCGCAAGGCCACCAAGCAGTTTGGCCCACCAGAACGGGGACGGGATTCGTCGCCAGAGCTTCCAGCCGAACACCACGCCCAGCGCCAGTCCGTGCAACACGCCCCAAATAAGAAAGGTCCAGGAAATCCCATGCCACAATCCGCCCAGGGTGAATGTGATGAGGAACGCGTAACTGTATGAAAGCCAGGGATGCTTGCGGCGCTTGGGAAGCATGTCGAACACGTAATCGCGCAGCCACTCGGAGAAGGTGATGTGCCAGCGCCGCCAGAATTCCGCAACATTGACTGCCAGGTATGGGCGGCGAAAGTTCTCCGGAAGCCGAATGCCCAGCAGCAGAGCCGCGCCCATGGCAATATCGGTGTAGCCCGAGAAGTCAAAGAACAATTGCAGCGCATAGCCGTAAACGCCGGCCAGCGTTTCCACGCTCGAGTAAAGCGCCGGCGTATCGAAAACGCGCCCCACCAGATTGTTCGCCAGATAGTCGGCGATGAGCAGCTTCTTCACCAGCCCCACGCCAATCAACAGCAGCGCCCGTCCCCCATCCTCAGCGCTCAGCGCAAAGGGTTTGGAGAGCTGGTCAAGCAGTTTTCCCTGGCGTGGAATCGGGCCCGCTGTCATCGAAGGGAAAAACAGCGCTGAGGCCAGATACTCAAGGGGGCTCCGCGTCGGCCGAATTTCGCCTAGATAAAGATCGATTGTGTAAGTAAGCGACTGAAAACAATAGAACGAAAGGCTCAAAGTGAAGAGCCAGGCAAATCGACCCGCTGTAAGTAGAGGAACCAACTTTAACCCAACGAGCAAGCCCAGGTTGATGGCAAGCGAAACCACAAGCAGCAGCCTGCGAACGGCCGGCTTTTTCGCGCTGCCCAACCCAAGACCCACAAGAAAATCCGCGCACGCCCCCAGCGGCAACGCCAGGTAGATCACGCTGAACCTGGCCAGAAAAAACAGATTTGCCGAAACCAGTACCGCCAACTGCACTCTGCGCGACCCGGCAACGGCCCAATAGAGCAAACAAACCGCGATGAGAAAAACAAAAAAGAGAGCTGAGCTAACCAGCATGGAAGGATTCCAGACTATATCCCCCGGGCATGCTTCACAAGCGCCGCCCGGTTATGGATACATCGTGACGCGTTGCGCACCCGCTAAGTCGTTCTCCAATGAAGAAACGCGATTCAGGAACACACTTAATTACCCCGCATCAGCTTCAGGTAGCCCATGTGAAGGGTGAACCTTCTGCTCAAAATAGCCGAAATTTCCTTGAATCACCCCACGCAAGAGAATACGATTTCGATATTCATGGGCATCCTTTGATCAAGGTGTGACAAAGAAGATACTGGTTTTGTGCCCCAAGAATGCCTCCATCACAAAGCGACCTACCGCATCCCGCATTTCTCGAATTGATGCGCTATCCTCCCGCTATCAATTGTAACTCTCAGAGAATGAACATATTACCAGGAAAGGTTCGATAAGCTGCCTCCGGAAAATGCGAGAAACACCTGTATATTTCTTGCCAATGCCTTGGGAAAATCAGTATCGAGTTGGTAAAATGAGCGGATGGTTATTCGAAGGAAAACACGCACTACGAACTTGAAGACACCGCTTGGGATTTGTCTCATGGCGGGAACTTCATCGGTTGCGCTGGCCGGTTTGGTGGTATTTTTCTCCACTCCCCCAGTGCAGGCGGATGCGCGGCTTCCCATGCCTGCCTCCCTGGCGCCTCCGGGCGCTCCAGCTCTGACTGCGACACCGGCCGTTCTTGCGCCGAAGAAGGTTGCCGATGCCGGGCGGCACGATCTCCTCCGCGGCATTGCCTCATGGTATGGTTCGGTGCTGAATGGCCATCGCACCGCCAGTGGCGAACGCTTCGATATGTTTGCCATGACGGCCTGCCACCCAACCCTACCCTTCGGCACAATGGTAAAAGTCACTGACCTCAATACAAAAAAGTGCGTTGTGGTCCGCATCAACGATCGCGGCATTCTATCGGAAGGGCGCATTATCGATCTGTCCTACGCTGCCGCTAAGGAACTCCAGATCACCAAGGCCGGTCTGGCTCCGGTAGCTATTGAGGTTATCTCGCTGGGCAAGACACGCAAGAAGCAATAGCAACTGATCATCTGAGAAGCGAAACGGCCTTCCCTCAAGCCGGCCGTTTCGCTTCCCCGTCCCTTGATCGCTCCCCACTCGTCAATCGCTGCTTCTGGCCGGCATGGCATCTCCACGCCAACATCCCTCTTCTCGCAGAAGATTAACATTCAATGCGGCTATGAAACCCAGCCCCCGCGCTGCGCACGTCCCAGGCCGCCGCCAGCATGATATTCTTGGCTTTCTTGGCAGCCCCAACCGGCTCCTACTTGCGGATTTGCGCAACCTGGAACGGCGTTCCCATGTTGCAGAAATTCGTCCTCTGCATTTTGCAGCCTATTACGGAAGTGGACTCCGTAAGATGTTGAATCCATTACGAGCGGCGTAATGCACCTGATTCTCTTTTTCTTGTTCGCCGGATTCTGCCTGGCCGGAGCCATCAACCTCCTGCTCCAGAGCCATCCCATTAACAGCGCGCTGTCGCTGATTGTGGTGATGACCTCGCTCGCCGTGCTTTACCTGCTGCTGGGCGCTGAGTTTCTGGCCGCCGCGCAAGTCATTGTCTACGCCGGCGCCATCATGGTGCTCTTTACCTTCGTCGTGATGCTGCTCAATGCCGGCCGTGAAGAACGCACCATGGGTAGCCGCGTCGCCCGCGCTGTAGGTTTTCCCGCGGTCGTTGTCATCCTTGCCGTCATCGCCACTGTGATTCTGACCGCACAGGGCCTCGGCACAGCGGGATTGAATCAAGGGATTACCTCCACCGAGGATCTCAGCACGGAACTCTTCACCAAATTGCTGCTGCCCTTTGAAGTCACTTCGATCCTCATCCTCATTGCCATCCTTGGCGCGGTTGCGTTGGCCCGCCACGGCCACGGTGACCCGCACGGCGATCCTGCCCCCAACGGAAACCGGGAAAGGCTGGCCGGCAAATGAATTCCCTTCTTTCGCAGGAAGTCCCGCTCTCCTGGTATCTGCTGTTAAGCGCCGCGCTGTTTTCTCTCGGCGTCCTCGGTTTCCTGATCAAGCGAAACCTGATCACGGTATTCATGTCCATTGAGCTAATGCTCAACGGCGTGAACTTGTCCTTCGTCACCTTCGCTCACCAGTGGCACACGGTGAAAGGCCAGATCTTCGTCTTCTTTGTGATGGTGGTCGCCGCGGCGGAAGCTGCCG
>JBEKZG010000371.1:0-4482 GCA_049510095.1 Occallatibacter sp. | reverse complement strand
GCAGCCTTCCCGCTTACGTCGCCAAGGACGATGGCGGTGCGGTTGGGGCCATAGTCGATGAAATCGTAGAGATCTCCACCGATGGTGCGGGCGGGAAGAAAGCGGACAGCCATGTCTGCGTGTGGGTGCGAGGGCGCGACGGAGGGGAGAAGACGGAGTTGGACTTCGCGGGCCATGGCGATGTCTTTCTCCAATTGCGCTTCCTGGCGGCGGACTCGCTGATAGAGACGGGCATTTTCAATGGAAATGGCAACCTGTGCGCCGAGCGTGGTGAGCATGCGCTCATGCTCTTCGTTGAAGAAGCCGGTGCGGGTGTGCTCGAGGTCGAGGACACCGATGACGCGGCCTTTGTAGAAGAGCGGGACGACCAGCTCGGAACGGGTCTCAGAGTTCATGGGCAGGTAGCGTGGATCTTTGCGGACGTCAGGAACGTTGATGGGACGCCACTCGCGGACGGCGGCACCGACGAGGCCGCTGTTGACAGAGATGTGGCGGGTAGGGGCGTGGGCGTAACCGAAGCGCCAGGCGTAGCGGGTGATGAGGGCTTCGCCCTGGTCGTCGAGGAGCATGACGGTGAACATCTGGTAGTCAATGAGACGGCGGAGGAGCTGGCCGACGCGGACCAGAAGGGGATCGAGGTCGAGGATGGAGGTGAGCTCGGTGGCGATTTCGTTGAGGACTTCGAGGATTTGCGCCTGGCGGGAGACGCGTGCGTAGAGGCGGGCGTTCTCAATTGCCTGGGCGATGCGCGAGGCGGTGAGGGTGAGGACGTGGAGATGCTCGGCTTGAAAATAACCGGCTTGCTCGCTCTCGATGTCCATGACGCCGATGAGGCGGTTTTTGGCGATGAGGGGAACTGCCAGCTCGGAGCGGACGTCTGGATTGGCGGCGATGTAGTGCTCCGAGGTGGAAACGTCGTTGAGGAGAATGGGTTGGCGGGTGAGAGCGACCTGACCGACGACGCCCTTGCCGAGGGGAACGCGGGTGCGCTCGGTTTGGGGCGTGTGTCCGATCTGGAACCTCATGCGGAGCTCGTGGGTGCGGTCATTGAGGAGAAAGATGGCGAAGATGCGGTATTGAATGATGGCGCGGACGAGCTCAGAGGTGCGATTGAGGAGGGTTTGAAGGTCGAGGGTGGTGTTGAGAGTGTCGGCCATCTGCGCGAGGTAGGTGAGGTCGCGGGACTCGATGCGGACGTTGATGGGGTCAAGATGCGCGGAGGGATTTGCCGAGGGGGCTGGGCGATAGTCGCCTTCGAGCTCGTGAGGATCGGGCGGAGATGGGGGAGACGAGGACATGGGTGTCAGTAGGGAATGATAACGGAAAGCAGTTGCCAGTTGTCAGTTATCAGTTGTCAGTTGTCTGCGCAGAGGGGAACCTGCGCAGTTTGCGAATTGACTGGGTATAGGAGTGGGGAGGAACTGAGCGGACTATATTTCTTTGGGTTTTATTGGGTCTAATTGCTTATTTTTGGGATCGTCATTTGGGGAGTTTGATGGGTTCTCGAGGGCTTTGGCGCTCGGAATGTGTTTTGGGGTGTTGGCGCCAAGAGACGCTGTTTTCAGGGGAGAACGGTAAATCGTTGCCAGCCCTACAGGTCCGTTCGGCGCCAATCAGCGACTCGCGTTGAATCTACATCCTGTTTTTCCAATGTCCATTTGGCTTGGGCTTGTCTTACCATCCCAAACGTCGCCCTCCGCCGAGCAGGTTGAAGATCAGAACGATGACGGCCGCAACGATCAAAAGATGAATCAGGCCACCGGCGATGTGAAAGCTGAAGCCTAACAGCCACAGAACAACGAGGATCACGAAAATGGTCCAGAGCATAGAATCTCCTCAGTGTCGCGGGCGCCGGGAATCCGAAGAGCATTCCTGGCGCCTGCTGACACTCACAACTGGTTATTGGCCGGTAGCAACGGCCTGGGCTTTCGCGTCGCGAACCGCATCGAGGAATGCGTGCGCCGACGCTGGCACAGCAACTTCGCCATGAAGGATGGCTGCGGTCGAGTGGTCACGGCCGTAGATGGCCTCGGTGGCATCTTCGTCGCGACGGATCGCAGACCCCGCCAGCGAGATTCCGGCAAAAAGTCCCTTGGCTCGCGAGTAGGTGAGGATCTCGGTATCCAGCTTCCAATCGGTGTCGGCGGTGGCATGACGTCCAATTGGTCCGGCTGCCGCTGAAGCGTCGGCTCCGATTTCAAACTTGCTCGAGAGCAGCCGCTGCATTCCGTGATCCTGAATGACCAGGACCAGATCCACGCCTTCTACGCCGATCTGCAATCCCCAGCTTCCGCCGGTGATATCAAAGAACGCCGGTGCGCTCCATCCCGCCGAGGTGCGGCAGGTGGCGACGCCTTTACCGTTTTCCGCACCAAACACAAAGCCGGCTTTCAGCATGTGAGGTACGACGGCAATGCACTTGGCGTGTTCCAGAACTTCTTCCGGAATGCCGCGGTCCGGCGCCGCCATAATTTCATGAAGAACGCGGCCTGCATTGTCCAGCCGGTCCTGTACGTTTTCGCGAGTGGTCCCCGCCCAGGCTACGCTCGTCATGCCGAGTATCGCCACAGCTGTCATAAGTTTCTTCATGCATTTCACCTTTTTCTACCTATGCGCAGCGTCACTTTGATTCCGCGCACTGAGGCGCACAAGGTAATTTTCACGTTAGAGAAATTGGAGAGCGACGTCTGAGCTAAAACGCACAACTTACTAACAGGGAGCTTGCGCATGGTGTTTGCAGCGCGTGGTCCGAAGTGCTCAGACTAAGTTGATTTGGTGCGGCTAGAGTCGATCTTGCAAGGGTGGAACCCACGGAGGTGGACTTATGAATAAAGATCATGTGAACGGCGCCGTTGACAAATTTGTTGGAGGCGCAAAGCGGGCGGCAGGCGATTTGACCGGGAATACCCAACTCAAGATCGAAGGAATTGCTCAGCAGGTGAAGGGCAATCTTGAAAATACTTTGGGCAACGCAAAGGATGTGGTTCGCGAAGCCAACGAACGAAACAAAGTTGAACACGATCCAACTGTGTAGTCACCAGGGTTGATGAAGCTTGCAGGTCCTCCCAAGAGTTTGGAAGCCCCACCATTCACCTCTCGTTGTCGCGGTCCTTCCCGCATAGGAGAACGCCATGCCCTTTCAATCAACTACTACCGAGACCATCATTGCTTTGGTCGTGCTCTTTGTCGTCGTGGCTATCGCGCTTGGCGTTTATCTTAACCACCGCAAATCCAGGACGCTCGCCCTTAAGAATCGTTTCGGCACCGAATACGACCGCGCCGTTCTGACGCATGGGTCATCGCAAAAGGCCGAAGCAAAACTTGCCGGCCGGGAAACCCGCGTGGAAGCTCTCAAAATCCGCGACCTCGGCGCCACCGAACGCGAGCGCTTTGTAGCCGAATGGCAGACGGTCCAGTCCCGATTCGTCGATCATCCCAAGGCCGCTGTCACTGAAGCGGACGACCTGATCAATGCACTTCTTCTCGCCCGCGGCTATCCTCAGGCAGGATTCGAGCAGCGCGCCGCCGATGTATCCGTCTCCTATCCTCGCGTTATGGAAAACTATCGTCTCGCGAACGGCGTCGCCGTGCGCCCAGGCCTCGAGGAAGCCACCACCGAAGAACTCCGCACCGCGATGATCCAGTATAGGGCCATATTCGATGAACTCCTTCAGGTTCAAAAGCCCGCCCCGGCCCGATCCGCCGCGTAACCGGGCGGCGAAAAACTCTTGACCCTCTGCGCATCTTGCAGAGGGTCAACTAAGTTTGAGCAGCGATGTTGAAGCGGATGCGACGGCAAGAGGGCGTTTGCGAGCGCGCTTTGCGCTGCAGCAGTCGCTATACACATCGAACTGAGAGCTAGTTACGTGCGCACATTTGCTTCTTTGGCGCTCTTCGCGGCGGCCTGAAGCACGTCTGCGCGGAGCGACTTGCTCTTTGCCGGCCAACGTTCGCTATGAACTTCATCAATAGCTATGCCCGCCTCGCTTTTGCACGGTTCGGCCGCGTCAGCCTGGCACTTCGGGCAGGGACGCCCAAGAGATAGGATATTCATAGCTAGGCCTGCGCCTCATCAGACCGATTCATCAGACGGTTGCGTTGCTCTTAGGCATTTGCATCGTGCAACGAAAACCAGTAAAAGCGCCGCCAGCAAAACATGCAACGAACTGGCCGCAGAGCAAACAAGCTGAGCAGGCCGTCGAAAGACCGCAGTTCCGCTTGCTTGAATTTGACCGAATTGCAGGAAGGGCACTCGTGCCTTATCCAGAGCATTCGCGGTACCCAGTTGGGCCACTGCCGGCTTGAAAAGTTCATATTAACCCCTCCTCGCGCCCCGTTGTCAGGCTGCGCTCCTGGGCAAATCCTTCTCTTGGGCTGGAATTTGAATCCAGCCATGAGAGCATCGAAGATATGCTGCCTGTGGCTAGCGCCATGCACGAATCTCCAGCTCCGTAATACAGAAAAACAGTGTCTCCATCGGCG
>JBEKZG010000370.1:0-4485 GCA_049510095.1 Occallatibacter sp. | reverse complement strand
ACTTCAGCATCGTGGGCGCGGCCGATGGTGAAGTAGAGTTCAGCCAGGCCGTCATTCAACAGCGGGGAGCCGGGATCGGCGTTGATGGCGAGCTTGTACTCCTCAATGGCGCGTGTATAGAGTTCGGTGCGGCCTTGCGAAACGGCTTCTTCCACGTCGATGTTGGCCAGGGCCACGTGATAGTAGGCAGTGGCGCGGTCTGCGGGTGTGACAGTCGCTTCG
Source organism: Occallatibacter sp. (assembly GCA_049510095.1). Classification (GTDB taxonomy): domain Bacteria; phylum Acidobacteriota; class Terriglobia; order Terriglobales; family Acidobacteriaceae; genus Telmatobacter. Next base: position 4,263 of record JBEKZG010000370.1, on the reverse strand, counting down.
GTCGAGGGGGCTATGGTCTCGGACGCAGGCTGAACTGGAGCCTGAACCGGATTGGCCGGGGCGGATTGGGCGCCAGCCGGACAGGCCGGCAGCGAGATGAGTGATGCGGCGGCAATTGAAAACCAGAATTGCAGAGCACGAGTATTTTTCGTCATCATCCTAAGAATTCCGCGCCTTAGGATTCGGGCGGACGGGGAAACATCCCGCGCCGGAGGGCCTAAAGGCAGCACAGGCAGCCGGTGGGAGCAACTCTGCCTACATGTAGAGACGATTTTACCCGGTATTAGTCGCGGTGACACGTTGGAATGCGAGATTTTTGAGGAGAAACAGCGGCCCTCTCGTGGCGTTGGGGCAATTCCGCGCAGAGAATCCGAAAAGAATTTGGCAGTTATTTGCCGGATGGGCGCTGATGCATTTCCGTGGCCATTTTCCGGGTTTCGGCGCTCGCCCTGAGCCAGTCCATGAGCAGAGAGGTTACATCGACGGTGGCGGCTTTGGAGTCGGGCGCGGGAGATTCGACGATGGCTGCGAGCTTCATTCTGCCGGTGAGCTCTTTGAATTCGGGCTGCAGGACGGCAAGGATGTTGTCGATGGGAGCCTTGCCTGCGAGCTGTTGCATGGCCAGGTCTTGACTTTCGCCGCCGTATTTTTCCAGTTCTTTGGCTCTGGCTGTGTCATTGGCGGCCTTGACGGTCTTCAGTTCAAAGCGGCGATCGTCAAGAATGGCCGCCCAGATGGGTGAGCGGTAATAGGCGAGGACGATGGAAGCTTTGTCGTAAGTGCCGATGACGGAGACGGGCTGAGCGGGGGCCGATGCGATGGGCGCCTGCGCGGCGGCCGCGAGCGGCAAACCGGAAAGGATGATTGCGGCGAGGGTTATCGATTTCATGGTGAGCCTCCTTTTGGGCGGAACAGGAGTCCGGTATGGCGAAGCGGAATGAATCTCGCTGTCGCGGGCAATATATGCCTTTGGGAGGCGGGGAAATGTGCCTGAGATCACTGGTAGATGTTTGGAGAACAAGGAATAGGGAACAGGGTTCCGGTTCAGGACTGTGAGGCGACTGATCCGAGCCTGACCGGGGAGACTTGAGGAACGAACGAAACGCATTCCGGTGGTAGGCTCGAATTGATTACACTGGGTGTATAAGATTGTTTGACGCGCAACGTGGCGGCGATCAGGCGATGGAAGGCGTTCCGCCGAGGAGAATTGCCATGATGTTTCATGTGGTGCTACATCCCGAAGAAGACGGTTGGATTGTGGCGGAGTGTCCGGCGTTGCCGGGCTGCGTGAGCCAGGGCAAGGACGAGAAAGAGGCGCTGGCGAGCATTCGCGAGGCAATTACTGGATGGCTTTGGGCGGAAGACCAGAAGGCGGCGGACTTGCTACCGGCTGGGCAACTGCCTGTGCTTGTAGCGGTTTAGAAGGTTCTAGAATCAGTAACTGTTATGTATGTGTGGAACAGACACCCGTTATCCACAGTTTTCCGCAATTCGGACGTCAATTGCACCAAGCGCTGTGCACTCGCTTTCTCTAACATACAGAAGGACGAGGATAGCGCGTGGGGAAGCTCGGAAATATCTCCGGCAAGGAAGCGGTGAAGGCCTTTGAAAAGGCTGGCTGGACTGCACGCGGCCAGGCCGGAAGCCATCTGATGCTCACGCAGACTGGCATTCGGGCGAACCTTTCGGTCCCATTGCATTCCGAGCTCTCAGTGGGCACACTGCGCTCACTAATCCGAGCTGCGGGGCTGACAGTCGATGAGTTCTTAGAGTTGCTGTCATAACCTTAGATCCCATGTCCCAAACGCGGGACATGGGCCACCCAGCCTTATTCCTTGAATTCGCGAGAGCCCCGAAAGACTCAATGGCGGAAGTGGCGGATGCCGGTGAAGACCATGGCAATGCCTAAGCGGTCGGCGGTGGCGATTACTTCCTGATCTTTTACGCTGCCGCCGGGCTGGATGACCGCGGTTGCGCCGGCTGCGGCTACGGTTTCAAGGCCGTCGGGAAAGGGGAAAAAGGCGTCAGAAGCGGCGACGCAGCCCTGGAGCGGGAGGACGGCTTTCATGGCGCCGAATTTTGCTGCGTCGACACGGCTCATCTGGCCTGCGCCTACGCCTATGGTTTGGCCGTCTTTGGCGTAGACGATGGCGTTGGATTTGACGTGTTTCGAGACGCGCCAGGCGAAGAGCAGGGAGCGCATTTCTTCGGGAGTGGGGGGACGCCAGGTGACGACCTTCAATTCCGATTCTTCGATGCGGCCGGTGTCGGCGTCCTGAAGCAAAAGGCCGCCGGAGACATGTTTGACGACGGGTTTCGGCTGGGCAGAGCGAACTTGGACCAAGCGCAAGTTCTTTTTGGCGGCGAAACGCTCTCGTGCTTCGGGGGTGAACTCGGGCGCGGCGATGGCTTCGACAAAGAGCTTGGCGATTTCGGTTGCGGCGTAGGCGTCGACTGGGCGGTTGATGCCGATGACGCCGCCAAAGGCGGAGACGGGGTCGGCGGCGAGGGCTTTCTGGTACGCCTCGAGGATTGATGTACCGGTGGCTGCGCCACAGGGGTTGGTGTGCTTGACGATGATGACGGCGGGTTGGTCGAACTCCAGGGCGAGCTCCCAGCAGGCGTCCAGATCGACTATGTTGTTGTAGCTGAGTTCCTTGCCTTGCAACTGCGTTGCGCCGGCGACGCCAAGACCGGTGCCATCCGAGTAAAGGGCGGCGCGCTGGTGGGGGTTTTCGCCGTAACGAAGGGATTGGGCTAACGGGAAATTGATGCGCAGGGTGCTGGGGAGCGAAGTGGTGTTGGGCGAGGCCGGCGCGCCGGGATCGGGTGCGTCGACGATACGTTCCAGCGTGCCGGCTATGGCTGAATCGTAGGCTGCGGTGAGGGCGAAGGCGTGCTTGGCCAGCCACCAGCGAGTGGCCCGGCTTAAACCGCCTTGCCTTGCTTGAAGCTCGGCCATGACGGGGAGATAATCCTGTACACGGGTGACGATGGCTACGTCTTCAAAGTTTTTTGCGGCGCTGCGGACCATGGAAGGCCCGCCGATGTCGATATTTTCAATGAGATGACCGAAGGCCACGCCGGGCTGAGCAGCTGTCTTCTCGAAGGCGTAGAGGTTGACGACGACCATGTCGATGGGCTCGATGCCGTGGGCGGCGACGGCGGCCTCGTGCTCAGCGTTGCCACGGACGTAAAGAAGGCCGCCGTGGACTTTGGGGTGGAGGGTCTTGACGCGGCCGTCGAGCATTTCAGGAAAGCCGGTGAGGTCGCTGATGTCCTTGACGGCGAGGCCGGCGTCGCGAAGGGTTCGGGCGGTGCCGCCGGTGGAGATCAGCTCGACGCCAAAGCGAGCGAGGACCTGGGCAAACTCGACCAGGGCGGTTTTGTCGGTGACGCTGAGCAGGGCGCGGCGGATCTTCTTCTCGGTAGTCATCAACGGGCTCCTTTTATTCCTAATTTTGGCCGTGCTGGTTGGGAAGGTTCCGAGGGTCCCAGAAGCACTCTTCAGGGGCTAAAGCCCGCAATCATTTTGTGCGATTCATGCCGGGAGTAAACTCCCGGCCTACCAATCCCGGCTCAGCTGAATCAGCCGGTGGAGACCAAACTCCAGAGTACAGCGTTCAGATGGGGAGGGCAGATGGGGAGGGCTTTGAACCAAGAGCACTCGCATGAACGGTTGGCGACATGACGTTGAGTGATCGAACAGCTTCGGCTGGGCACAAAAGCTGCTGTTTTCTGCCCAAAACGGCGGATTTCCGACTTTGTCTTGATTTTAAGTTGTTTGTTTTCATGGGGTATTTTTCTTAGGTTCGCGTAACCCTATTGTTTTCATAGAAACGGGCGAGAGGGGAGGGGGTGGGGGGCAATCGGGGGTGCAGACCGGCTCATCCCGGGCGAGTTTGCGAGCCGAAGGAATTGAAGGAATTGAGGCATTTGTGGTGTTTCGATGGGCATGAATCGATTGTGCGCGTTTCCGCGAATTAAGCTGCAGTGTGTCACGAACACGGGTGATAACCCCTGATGCTGTACCGAAGATGGGAGTGGGCCTCCCGGAGCCGGCTTGCAGGAGTTGGCTTCAAACCGCCCGGTGCTGCTGCGTTCAGAAGGCGTGGTGGTGAACGACCAGGGAAAAGGCATCGGACAGATGTCAGGTACGTGTCGAGGAGATGAGCGAAAGCAAACCGTTCGATGACGCATCGTTAAATTCTCAAGTGCTGTCGAAACTGGGGTCGTGCAGTTGCTCCAGGATAAGCCGGGAAG
>JBEKZG010000037.1:0-13257 GCA_049510095.1 Occallatibacter sp. | reverse complement strand
GGTCTTTGTATGTTTGATAAAGCTGCTCGAGGCCGGCGTATTGGGGCGTAAAGCCGCATTTGCTGGCCGTGTTCACAATGAGCGTAACCTTCCCGCGGAATTGATCGAGGCTCAGGATTTGGCCGTCGAGCAGCGGAGCTGAAAACTCATAAATGGAGGGTTCATGTTCTTCTGGCATAAGAAATCCTCACTGGAAAGAGGATGTCATGTCGGCTTGATCTGCGTCTAAGGGGCATGCCTTGAAATGAGGCGGGCGCAGCGCAGGTTAAACCCGCCGAGGCCAGGCCCTGACCCAACTGGTTCCGGTAGACTGTGGGATGAGTCCCAATTTGTTCCGGGGTCCCCGGCGACAGGTTTTCGTCGCGGGGGTGGTCCGGGGTTCCCGGCGGCAGGTCTTGGCCGCAGGGATGGTGTTGGGACAAGCCCGAGTCCGCAGGGGCCAAGCGCGGCGGGAAGTTTTTGGAAAGAGACGGAATCCGAGCCGAATGACAGCGCGCTGGTTTGGGCGGGGTGGGCACGGTCCAATATAATCAATCTTTCCGCGAGGCAGGATCAGATTTTCAGCAGTGAGGGTGTCGATATTTTTCCCGTGAAGCCGAACCAGAAGGCGAACTATGGACCGCACCAGAATTTTTGCTCATCGCAGGGCATTGGCCCGGTGAAGGCGAAACCGACCTGCATGAGCCGCCTATGGCGGACCGCGAACCAGGAGACCCATGGCAAGATGACCCGCTGCATGGCGGGCCTGCTGGTGCTGCTGTTTCTGGCGGCGGGGACAGCGCTCGCCCAGCAATCGCAGACCGTCTTTCAGATCCGCGTCATCGGGAACCGGCGCATCCCGAAGGAGACGGTCCTGGCGCGGCTGTTCACGCACCCGGGCGATACCTACGACCCGGTCTCAGTCGAGCGAGACTTTAACTCGCTGTGGAACACGGGATATTTCGACAATGTGCGTATTGAGCGCGAGGACACGGAGAAGGGCATCGTCCTGAACGTGTTTGTGACCGAGAAGCCCACGATCCGCGAGATCAACTACAAGGGGTTGAATGCCGTCTCGGTGTCGGACGTGCTGGACCGCTTCAAGAAGGAAAAAGTCGGGCTTACGCAGGAAAGCCAGTTCGACCCGGCCAAGGTGATGCACGCGGTTACTGTGCTGCGGGACATTCTGTCGGAGCACGGGCACCAGTTCGCGACGATCAAGCCCGAAATCAAGACCATTCCACCGGCGTCAGTGCAGGTGAACTTCAATATCAAAGAAGGCCCGACGGTGAAGGTGGGCCAGATCAAGTTCACGGGCAACCAGCACATCAATTCCCTGCTTTTGCGCCGGGCAATGAAGAACCTGAAGCCGATCGGCATCCCGTACTCCATTGTTTTTGAAAATCTGTTCGCGCAGACATTCGATGCCTCGAAGCTGGAAGAGGACACGGAACGGGTGCGTCTGGCCTATCGCGACAAGGGCTACTACAACGCGGCAATCGAAGAGCCGAAGACGCAGATTCGCGACCAGGGCGGGTTGAACTGGTTCACATTCCGTCCGAACAAGGGCAAGCGCATCGATATTCTGATGCCTGTGGAAGAGGGCGCTCGCTACCGGCTGGGCACCATCACGTTTACCGGCAACAAGGCGGTGAACAACGAGAAGGCGCTGCGCGCGACCTTTGCAGTCAGGGACGGCGACTGGTTCAACGCCACGCTGATCAGCAAGGGTTTGGAAAACCTGAAGAAAGCATACGGGCAGCTGGGATATATCAACTTCGGCGCCATCCCCAAGCCGGTTTACGACGAGCAGAAGAAGACCGTCTCGCTGGTGATCGACATCGACGAGGGTAAGCCGTTTTATGTTTCCCGCATCGAGTTTACGGGGAACACGATTACGCGCGACAAGGTGATCCGGCGCGAGCTGCTGCTGGAAGAGGGCCAGGTCTACAACTCGCAGTTGTGGGAGTACAGCTTGCTTCGCCTGAATCAGCTGGAATACTTTGAGCCACTGAAGGTGGACGAGGATTCCGAAGCCCACCAGGACGCGGAAGCAGGTACGGTGGATCTGCTGCTGAAGGTAAAGGAAAAGGGCAAGAACTCGATCGGACTGAACGGCGGCGTTAGCGGCCTGTCAGGCGCGTTTCTGGGCGTGAACTACCAGACCAATAATTTTCTCGGCCTGGGCGAGACTCTCAGCCTGCAGGGAAACCTGGGCAACGTGAGCCGCCAGTTCATGTTTGGATTCACGCAGCCCTACCTGCGAAACCGGCCTTTCAATATCGGTTTCCGGATTTTCAACACCAAGCAGGACTTCAACGCGGCGAAGAACTACCAGACGGCAACCGGGCAATCGGTCAACCTGAGCTCGGCGCAGCAGTCGTTGACGCAGAACTACAACCAGGCCTCGACGGGCACGGATTTTTCAGTCAGCTATCCGCTGAAACGGCACTCGTTCCAGCGCGTCGGCATGACCTATTCGCTGACCAAGTCGTCCATTACGGCGTTCAGCACGGCCTCGCAAACGTTCTTCCAGACCATCAGCTTCCGCTCGGGGATTCAGGGATCGAACGCGCTGGCGGGGATCGTGAACAGTTCGGCGTCGTTCAGCTACATCTATAACACGATCAACAATCCGCTGCGCCCCGTGAGCGGCAAGTCGTACACCGCATTATTCCAGGTGGCGGGCATTGGCGGCAACGTGCGGTATATCTCGCCGCTGGTGGCCTACAAGCGATTCATGCGCATCCACTACCTGCAACTGTCGCCTACCGGCCGCAACATCCTTGGGATGCGGGCGCAGCTGGGCTATGTGCAAGGGTTCGGGGGCGACGTAGCTCCTCCGAATAACCGCTTCTACACCGGCGGCGAAGCCGATTTGCGCGGTTTCGATGTGCGCGGCGCGACACCTTACGGATACGTACCGAACCGCATCAACGTGCAACTGACGAATCCTGACGGGAGCTGCGTCCCGCGCGATCAGAACAACCCTGAGGATAACCAGTGCATCCAGGTGCCGCTGCCCGTGTATGGCATTGCTTCCATCGGCGGCGACACGAGCTTCTCCTCGAATCTGGAGTATAGAATTCCTATTGCGGGGCCGGTCACTTTCTCTTTCTTCGACGACTTTGGTGTCGACGTGGCGCTGAATAAGGGACAGTTGAAACAGAGCCCGGAGGGATTTGCTTCGCTGACCGCGCCGCTTTATGGATGCCCGGTATACAACAACGGATCGTGCCAGGGCGGTATTCCGGGATCGATGGTCGGGTTCCAGCCGAATATACGGCCGATTTCCGGCACTAACTTTGTTCCGCGCATGTCCACCGGCGCCGAGCTTTCAGTGATCATGCCGATCATTAACGCGCCATTCCGGCTCTACTACGCGTACAATCCGCTCCGCTTGTATGAGCGGCCCTTCTGCAACGATGTAACGCTGGGGCAAAACAAGGCGAGCTGCTCGGCGGAGTTGATTACCCGGTCCATGTTCCCTCCCGGTGGTGCCGGCGACTATACTTATGCCGAAGCGATCGAGGGTTATGGAGCGGTCTATCAGCTTCGAGAGCCACGCAAGACCTTCCGGCTGACGGTATCCACGACATTCTAATCGCTTTCCCCCGCAGGCGTGCGCGGCGTCCAGGAATCACGAGTTCCGAAGGAGTATCTCTTTCAATGAAGCATAGTTTTGTAATTGCACTGATGCTGGCCTCGGGCTTCGCCCTGACTGCCTCCGCCCAAACCCCATCCTCGGCCCCTGCCGCAACGGCCAAGACTGTTGTCATCTCGTTCCAGTCCGCGGTGGCGCATACCAATGAGGGCCAGCGCGACCTTGCGGATATTCAGAAGAAATTCGAGCCGCGCACTACGGAATTGAAGGCCCTGAACGAGGAGATTGAGAAGCTGCAAAAGGATCTCCAGGCCCAGTCGGCGACGCTGAGCGATGCCGACCGCGCCAGCCGCGTGAAGACCATTGAGGACAAAAAGAAAAAATTCCAGCGCTCTGCCGAGGATCTTCGCAACGATGGCAACCGTGAGGTACAGCAGGTGCTGGGCGAGGTGGGGAAGAAGTTCTACGACGTGTTGGTAGACTATGCGAAACAGCAAGGTTACAGCGTGGTTCTGGACGCCCAGGAGCAGAAGTCCGACGTGATTTGGGCAGCCGAGCCAGTCAACATCGGCCAGGCGGTGGTCGATCTCTATAACACGAAATCGGGCATACCGGCTCCGGCCGCTCCGGTCGCTCCGGCAGCGAAAGCGCCGGCGGCTCCCAAGGCCCCCGCAGCCCACTAACCACTTATGTGTGGAGTTTCACGCCGCCAAGGCTTCGTTGCGCTCGGGGCCTTGGCGCCTGCATTGCACGGCCCATGCAAGAGCCGCATGAACGGGAAAGCGCAGGCATTGAATTGCCGGGATTGGCAGGCTGCCAGCGCGGTTCCACGGAAGAATTCACGAATCGCAGGTTTGACGCTCATACCCTGCGCTCCTATAATCCAGGGAGTTCCTTTTGACGTCTCCTCGCGCGTCTTTTCTTCCGTCTCTGCTCCGAATCCGGTGTGGGGCTACTCAATCCGGGATCGCCAGCGACAGGTATTCGTCGATGAGTGGATTCCCGAAGTTCCGGGCGAACGCAGTGGATCGCCGGGATGGAAAATAGACGGTATGGTTTCTCAGGAGGCGCAGGCTTGCTCTTGCGCAGCAACGCGGACAGCCACAGGGGAATTTCGAAGGAGTTTTTCATTCAAATGAAGCATTCGCTAGCCTTAGTTTTCACGCTGGCCTCGGGCCTTGCCCTGAGCGCCGCCGCCCAAACGCCGTCAGCACCGGCAACAACGGCCGTACCGGCCAAGGTTGCAGTTATCGCTTTTCAGTCGGCAGTGGGCGCGACCAACGAATTTCAGCGCAACTTTGCGGATCTGCAGAAGAAGTACGAACCAAAGCGCACCCAATTGACTGCGATGTCCACTGAGATTGACGGACTGGAGAAGCAGTTGCAGGCGCAAGGGGACAAGTTGAGCGATGCCGAGCGGGCCGGCCGCGCCAAGACAATTGAAGACAAGAAGAAGCAGGCGCAGAGGTTTGCCGAGGATGCGCAGAACGATCTCCAGGGAGAGATGCAGGAGATCTACAACGGCGTGGCCGGCAAGGTGTATGACACTCTGGCAAAGTATGCCCAGCAGCAAGGGTATACGCTGGTGGTCGATGGGAGCGGAAGCCAGCAGCAGGCCCCGGTGGTTCTCTTCGCAAGCCCTTCGACCGATATCACAAAGGCGATTATTGACGCATACAACGTGAGTTCGGGCGTGCCGCCTCCACCTCCTGCCCCAGCGGATGCGCCGAAGCCTGCCGCTCCGAAGCCGGCAGCACCTAAACCCGCCGCCCACTAGTCTAAGGTTCTTACGCAGGCAGAGGCCTCGCTTGGCGAGGCTACTACTTGCGTTCACGGCGTTCTACGAACCGCCGCGAATGAAATTCGAAGGAGCTTTGCATTCCGATGAAGAGGTCTCTTGCAATCGCATGTGTATTGGCCTCGGGGATAGCCCTGAGCGCCGCCGCGCAATCTTTGTCTGTCCCCGCCGCCGCACCTGCCGGTCCGGCCAGGATTGCGGTCATTTCCTTCCAGGTGGCCGTTGCTCAGACCAATGAAGGCCAGCGCAATTACGCGGACCTCGAAAAGAAATACGCGCCGAGAGAAGAAAAGGCAAAAGCTCTCAACGATGAGATTGAGGGCCTCACGAAGCAGTTGCAGGCTCAGGGAGCCAACCTCGCCGATGCCGAACGGGCGAGCCGCTTGAAGACAATCGACGACAAGAAGAAGGAACTGGACCGTATGGCGGAGGACCTGCGGACCGACGGCAACCAGGACGTCCAGCAGATGTATAACACCCTCGCGGCGAAGGTCTTCGACGTGTTGTCGAGCTATGCGAACCAACAAGGGTACACGCTGGTTCTGGATATGGGGCAACAGCAGACCCCGGTGCTCTACGCGGCTCCGTCGATGGATATAACAAAGGCTGTGATCGAAGCTTACAACGCGAAGTCGGGCGTTCCAGCGCCGCCCCCGGCGCTGCCCTCGGCGCCAGGTCCCCAGGCTGCACCCAAACACTAGGCAGCCGGTGTAAGGTTGTTCGAGAGGCCTCCTCACGGGGGCCCTCTGCGCGTGGCAATGGTGAGGCAAGAAGGTGAGTAGCAAGATGCTTCACCGGGGAAGGAAATACAGTGCACAGGTGGGTAGCGGCCTGTGGAAAATTTTGTGGAAAGCTTCTGAGAAGGCCGCGAAAAATCTCCAATTTCTTCTCTTGCCAACTGTAGTTGAATTCTGATAGGCGTGACAAGTCCTTTTAGATCAACGCATTCTTGAAATGGTTCGACCTCGCAGCGGGGAATTCCAGAGGGATTGCAGAAGAGCCTGAGTTAGAAGGGTTTCCCACATTTCGTGATGAACGTCACGTGACTAGAGTGCGCGCTGAATTCCCAAATTACGTTACTTTTGCTGGTCTTCGCCAACCCGTAAAACGGCCAGGAAGGCTTCCTGCGGGATATCGACTTTCCCAATGCGCTTCATGCGCTTCTTGCCTTCCTTTTGTTTTTCCAACAACTTGCGCTTGCGGGAGATATCGCCGCCGTAGCACTTGGCAAGGACATTCTTGCGCAGGGCCGCCACCGTTTCGCGGGCGATGATCTTGGCGCCGATGGCGGCCTGGATGGCGACCTCAAACTGCTGGCGGGGGATCAGTTCGCGCATTTTGGCGACCAGAGCTTTGCCGCGCTCGTAAGCGAAGTCGCGATGCACGATGATGGAGAGCGCATCGACGGGTTCTCCGGAGACGAGAATGTCCATCTTGACCATCGGCGACTTCCATTCGCCGGCGAGCTGATAGTCGAGTGAGGCATAGCCGCGGGAGATGGACTTGAGGCGGTCGTAGAAGTCCAGGACGATCTCATTCAGGGGTAGCTCGTACGTGAGCATGACGCGGGTGGGAGTGACGTATTCGAAATTCAACTGCTTGCCGCGCTTCTCCTCGACAAGCTTGAGGATGCCTCCCACATACTCCTCATTGGTGAGGATTTTAGCGGTAATAACCGGCTCGCGGATCTCCTCAATGTTGGTTGGCTCGGGCCAGCGGGAAGGGTTGTCGACCTCGAGGATGGAGCCGTCGGTAAGCCTGATGTGATACCGGACCCCGGGCGCGGTGGTGATGAGGTCGAGTTCGTACTCGCGCTCCAGACGTTCCTGGATAATTTCCATGTGCAACAGGCCAAGAAAGCCGCAACGGAAACCGAATCCGAGCGCCACGGAGCTTTCAGGCTCGAAAAAGAACGAGGAGTCGTTGAGGCGGAGTTTTTCCAGGGCGTCGCGCAACAGCGTGTGCTCATGCGAGTCCACGGTGTAGAGGCCGGCGAATACCATGGGCTTGATGTCTTCAAAGCCTGGCAGCGGCGCAGCGGCCGGACGTGCTTCTTCGGTGACCGTGTCGCCGATCTTGGTGTCGCCGACGTTCTTGATGGTGGCGGCGAAAAAGCCTACCTCACCCGCCGTGAGCTCGCCAATTTCGACGGGCTTGGGAATAAGGATGCCCATGGACTCAACTTCGAACGACTTTGAGTTGGACATCAGCCGAATGCGCTGGCCTTTGCGCATGGTTCCCTGCATGACGCGAACCAGGACTATCACACCGCGATAGGCATCGAACCATGAGTCGAAGATGAGCGCCTGAAGGGGTGCGTTGGGATCGCCGGTGGGCGGAGGGAGGCGATGGACAATGGCTTCGAGTACTTCGGCCACGCCCTGGCCGGTCTTGGCGCTGCACGGAATGGCATCCGTGGCATCCAGGCCGACAGCCTTTTCTATGGCTTCCTGGGTGCGGACGATGTCGGCGGATGGCAGGTCGATCTTATTGATGACGGGAATGATTTCGAGGCCGTGGTTGATGGCGAGATAGGCGTTGGCAAGCGTCTGCGCCTCCACGCCCTGGCTAGCGTCCACCACCAGCAACGCACCCTCGCAGGAAGCAAGCGAACGCGAAACTTCGTAGCTGAAGTCCACATGCCCTGGAGTGTCAATGAGGTTGAGCTGGTAGGTGATGCCGTCGTTCGCCTTATACATCATGCGCACGGCATGAGCTTTGATGGTGATGCCGCGCTCGCGTTCGAGGTCCATGTCATCCAGGATCTGGGCCTGCATTTCGCGGCCGGTGACGGATCCTGTGAGTTCCAGGAGACGGTCGCTCAGCGTCGACTTGCCGTGGTCGATGTGGGCGATGATCGCGAAGTTGCGAAGGAGACGTGCGTCCATGCGGGATTCAGCGAGAGGAGGATTCGCGTTCTTAGGCGCGTCCGCCGCGGCGGACCTCCATGGCATAGCTTATCATCGGCATAGCGCCTTCCGTTGGTATCGGCCCATCGTGACAGTCGCATTCAACCATGCGTATCCGCTGGAATTGTTATCGATTGGCTGGTCCGGCACTGCTGGCTTTGTTGCTGGCGGCAAGCGATCCCGCAAAAGGCGCCGAAACAGGCAAGCCTGTGGCGCCGCTGGCCACTGTGTCTAAGCTTGCCGCGCCGCCGATACAAACTCCACAGGTTCCGCAGGCCGCAGCGTCCGCGCCGCTGACCCCTGCGCAGCAGCGCGTGCGCGTATTGATCCAGCAAGTGGAACAGGCTTACAGCAATGGGGAACTGGACTATCGTCGAGGGCAGTTGCCGGAGGCCAAGGCGGAGTTCGATCGCGCGGTGGACCTGATGTTATCGAGTGGCATCGACATCAAGAGCGACGAACAGTTGCAGGAGGAATTCGACCGTATTGTGGATGGTGTGAACGCGCTGGAGATGGAGGCGCTGAAGCAGGGGAACGGATTTGTGCCGAATGTGGAGCCGTCGCCGGGCGATGTGGCGAGCGACGTCACTTTTGAAGTGGACCCAAACCTGGTGGCCAAGGCGCAAACGGAGTTGGCGACGACGAAATCGGACTTGCCGCTGATGGTGAACGATTACGTAGCGGCCTATATCAACTTTTTCGCAAACACGCAGCGCGGCCACTACACGCTGCTGCATTCCTTTCAGCGGGCGGGTCGGTACAAGGCGATGATCCAGCGCGTGATGGCGGAAGAGGGCGTTCCGCAGGATCTGATTTACCTGGCGGTGGCGGAGTCGGGATTTCAGCCGCGGGCGATGAACGCGAGATCGAGGGCGGGCGGGATGTGGCAGTTCATGCCGTATGGCGACTACGGACTCGCGCGCAATGCCTATGTGGATGAGCGATTCGATCCGGAGAAATCGACCCGCGCCTATGCCCGCTACATGAAGTATATTTACAACCAACTCGGCGACTGGTACCTGTCGATGGCTGCTTACGACTGGGGCGCCGGTAATGTGCAGCGCGCCGTGCAAAAGACGGGCTACGCGGACTTCTGGGAACTCTACAAGCGCAACAACCTTCCGGGCGAGACGAAGAATTACGTGCCGCAGATTCTGGCCGCGATTATCATCGCGAATCATCCCACTCAATATGGATTCGACGATGTCACGCTGGATCCGCCGGTGCTCACCGATACGGTGACCATCAACTACTCCGTTGACTTGAAACTGGTAACTGACCTAGTGGGAGCGCCGATCGACGAACTGACGGCGCTGAACCCAAGCCTGCTCCGGATGTTGACGCCGCCGGACACTTCATTCGACCTGCACTTGCCTGCCGGAACGGCGACCCTGTTTGAACAGCGGATAGCGGCCATACCCGAGCAAAAGCGAGGCACGTGGCGCTACCACCTTCTGACGCCGGAGGACACACTGGAGTCAGTGGCGCGGGCGTATCACGTATCCGCTTTGGAACTGGCGTCGGCAAATCAACTGAGCGCCGGCGAAAGCGTGGCGGGGATGGAAGGACTGGTGGTGCCGATGGCGCCGGCAGCAGCAACCTCGCTGCGAACGCTGCTCTACACGACGCGCAGAGGCGATACGCTGGTCACAATCGCGGATCGCTTTGGCGTGTCGCTGGATCAGTTGCGGCGGTGGAACAAGATCGGCGGCGTGAAGGTTGAACCGGGGCGGCGGCTGCACATTGCCGAGCCCACGAGCGCAGCGCGGACCACAAAAGGGCATCGGCGCGGAACGGCTGAGAGACACGGCAGAGCCGCGAATGAAAAAAGCCATGCAACAGGGACTGCCAAGGCGCCGGGAACGGGGAAGCCGGCCAGCCCTGCGAAGGGCGACGCGGGGGGGAACGACATCCACACCAAAGGAAAGAAGAGTGGGTTGGCAAGTTCGAAGACGGGCACAAAGACCAGCGTGACAAAACACCCGGTAACAAAGGGCGCAGCAAGAGGAAAGACGACCAGGAATGAGAACCAATGAGCAGACTTAGAAACTAAAAACAGGCAGGGACCTCATTACATACTTGTGTTTCCATAGCTTTTGCGTGCAAGCTATTGCTACAATCATTTCCGCGAACGGCGCTAATGCGCCCGTAACGCGCAGAGTGAGCTAATAATTGTTGCAGCGGCGAGCCGCTGGAGGCGATGGATGGAAGAAGTGTTCAGGATGTACGCAATGAGTGACGGCGACCTTGATGGGGAGCCCGCAGAGCTGGACCCCGATCACGACGAAGATATCGACGACGAAGAAGACGAAGAATTGGAAACTGCCAGCATACTGACCTCCTCGGATGACGATGAGCCCGCGGTTGAAGAGGTGGTCGCAGTGATTGAGAATGTGCCCGTGATCAAGCCCGCGAAGAAGGCTGCCAAGAAGAAGGCCGTCAAGGCGGAGGACGACGACACGACCGGCGCCACCGGCGGCAAGACCGGTACCCCCCCGCCGCCCCCCGCGCCCGCTCCTTCAACGGCCTCTGCGAAGAAGGCTCCGGCAAAGAAGACGGGTTTCAAGGCAGAGGACGATACCACCGGAGCAACCGGTGGCAAGACGGGCACTCCACCGCCGCCCCCGACACCATTGATCAGCGTGGCGAAGAAGGCTCCGGTAAAGAAGAAGGCCGCGAAGAAAGCCACGCCGAAGCCGCGCACCACGGGTGCGACGGGCGGCAAGACGGGCTTCGCGAAGGCCGCAAAGAAATCCGCCGCAAAGAAAAAAAGCGCTGGCAAGAAGGGCGGAAAGACCGTGGCCAAAAAAGCCGCGGCCAGCAAGAGCGCCAGCAAACTAACTAAACGAGGTAAACCGTTGGCAGTTAAGAAAGCAGCAAAGAAGGCGCCCGCCAAGAAGGCAGCAGCGAAGAAGGCTCCTGCCAAGAAGGCTCCGGCGAAGAAGGCAGCAGCCAAGAAAGCCCCGGCCAAGAAGGCGGTTGCAAAGAAGGCAGCCGCAAAGAAGTCAGCCGCCAAGAAGTCAACCAAAAAGTAACGGCAACACGCTCGCCGCGGCGAGTAAGGCAAGCAAAAAAGCCCGGCTCCGTGCCGGGCTTTTCTGCGACCGGCGGTCAGTACTAACCACCTGGACGGGCGGAGACGAGGCTTTGAGCTGATTGAAATGCCAGCGCTGATGAGCGAGGTAGTCCTCAATCAGAAACTGAAGGGTCACGGGCTCATTTTCGCCGACGACACACAACGCCGAGAGGCGTTCTTCGGGGATGCGATCCACAATGGCAGCGAGAATCTCGTGCTCGGCCTGCTACCAGCGGACCAGCGTATCCCAGGGCTGGCCGGCGTAGCCGTGCGCGGCGACCCAGGCATCCTGGGCATACTTCGGGCCGGCATAGTGACAGTCAATGGCCGCGCGGACAAAGCGCTGGCGGTTGTTGGCGGCCGAGTCGAGCAGGTGCCCGACAATTTGCTTACGGGTCCATCCGCCGGTGCGCCATGGGGTGTCGGCAAGTGCGGGGGGAAGGGCGAGAAGCGCGGTGCGCAGGGCGCTTAGCTCGGCCCGAAACTGGCGCGCAAGCTGGTTGGGCATCATATCCTCGGTGTCTTAGTGACCGTGGGACCGTGCTGAGTGAATGGAAGATCCGGCCCCGATAACGGAGCCGCACTCGATCTGAATTCCTTCCAGGGACTACTTCTTCAACTCGGCAATTGCCGCGAGCACTTCTTCCGAGTGAACGTGGGGGTCAACCTTGGTCCATTCCTTGGCGATTTTCCCCTGCGGGTCAATGAGGAAGGTGTTGCGGCTGGCGATGGTCATCTGACCAAAATGGCCGAGCGAGCCGTAGGCATCCACCACCTTATGCTCCGGATCGGCCAGCAGGCGGAAGGTCAGACCCTCTTTGGTGCAGAATTGCTTGTGGCTGTCGGGAGTGTCGACGCTGACCCCGAGGATGACGGCGTTCAGAGCGTCAAATTTGGCCTGATCGCGCTGGAAGTTGTGAGCCTCAATGGTGCATCCGGTCGTCATGTCCTTCGGGTAGAAGTACAGGACCACCCATTTGCCGCGGAAACTGTCGAGCGAAATCTGAGAGCCATCCTGCGAGGGCAGTGAGAACGTGGGCGCGAGCTGCCCGACGGAGGGGAGAGTCTGTTGATCGTCCGCATGGACCGTGACAAGCGCAACCACTAACACAACAGCCGCTGCGAGTGCGAAGAGAACGGGCTTTCTTGGCATTTTCACTGGGAACCTCCAATTGATTCGACGGGGAATGGGTGGTTTGGGACTCTCAAAAAAACCCTTGCTTATGAATAACAGCGTATCAGCGTGGAGTGGCCACAATGGCAATTCCCGCCTGAGCGGCACGTTCGATCAGGGAGCCGCGATCGAAGAGAAGGGTGCGGCCGGCCTCAATGGAGAGACAGGTGGCGCCGGCATGGATCATGGCCTCGACGGTGCGAATGCCAATGACAGGGACATCGAAACGCATATCCTGATTCGGCTTGGCGACTTTGACGACGGTGAGCCTTCGGGCCAATGTGGAAGCATCGGCTTCCAGCGATCGCATCAGTTGGCCAGCTCGCTCGATGGCCGCGTCCGTGCCTTCCATGGCCTCGACGGCCACGCAGGCCTGGGCGGCGACGACCACGGTCTGTCCAATATCGAAGCCAGCCACTGCCAGGGCCACTCCAAGGCCATAGGCGATGTTCTTGCTCTCTTCGCCGTCTGGGGCGCGGGGGGTGAGAACACCTTCCTGCGCCAAAAGCGGCTCGAGGAAAGATGTGGAGCTGATGAGTTCAATACCTTCATCGCCCAGGACCTTGGCAACGGCGCCGAGCAGCGCGTCGGTGGAGCGGGTGCGGAGGTTGAGGATCAGCTTGGCCAGGCGCCAGTCGGGACGAATGCTTGAAAAAATCTGCTTGTGCCGCACCTGGCCGGCCATTACCGCGCGGGAGACGCCTTCCTTGTGGAAGG
>JBEKZG010000369.1:0-4487 GCA_049510095.1 Occallatibacter sp. | reverse complement strand
CTCGTTGGCGCACTGTTCGGGCTGTCCATCCAAGCCCCGGGCACGGGTGTGCAGCAGGCCCTCTCGCAAAATGCTTAGCAGGACGTCCACGGCCTTCTCTTCGAGCGACTTTTTATGAGCCTTGAATTTCCACATGTACCGCGCGTGTCCTTTTGAAACTAATGCCGGTGATGGAAGGGGAGCACGATCATGAGGGCAAGGGCAATTGCCGCGGCGAGGGCAAAGCCGATCATGGAGTAGATGACGGTGAGATTTGGCCATGGGGCAGGATTGTCCTTACCAGGGGATTGACCCGATTCAGATTTGGAGTCGGCAGGCGGCTGGCCGGGGCTACTCATATTTGAGTGCCTCGACGGGGTCCAACTGGGCCGCGCGGGTGGCGGGGACGGTGCCGAAGATGACGCCGACCAGAGTGGCCGAGGTGAGGGCAATGACCACGGACCAGAGGTTGATGGGTATGGCGTATTCCGTGAAGGCGCGGACCGCCAGGGGTGGGGCCAGCCCGATGATGGTGCCGACGACTCCGCCCGTGAGGGAGATGATGACCGCTTCGGCCAGAAACTGGAGTCTAATCTCTCTGCGGGTTGCGCCAAGGGCCTTGCGGATGCCGATTTCGCGAACGCGGGCGCGAACGTTTGCGAGCATGATGTTCATGATGCCAACGCCGCCGACTGCCAGGGTGACGC
This sequence comes from Occallatibacter sp., assembly GCA_049510095.1. Taxonomy (GTDB): domain Bacteria; phylum Acidobacteriota; class Terriglobia; order Terriglobales; family Acidobacteriaceae; genus Telmatobacter. Next base: position 3,801 of record JBEKZG010000369.1, on the reverse strand, counting down.
AGGCTACAGCCACCAGCAGCCAGGTGAGATAGTTGGCAATATTCGCGGCAATGCTGATGTATTCCGTCATGGTTTGCGTATTGTAGACCGAGTCGGCCCGATGGCGGTCCTGGATGATGCGCTTGATCTCCCTGGCGGCATCGGGGACCTCTTCCATGGAGCGCATGGAAAAGTAAATCTGCTTCACGTTTTCGGTGTCGGCAAAGAGTCGGCCGACGGAATAGGGAATGAGTATGGTTTGGTCGGCGATTTCGGAGTTGCCAAAGTCGGGCACAGCCTCTTTGAAGACGCCAATGATGGTGAAAGGAATGTGGCTGATCTCGAAGGTCTGGCCGACGGCCGCGTCGGAGCTGCCGAAGCGAGCCTTGGCGAAGGGTTCGGTGACCACGGCGCATTCGATGTGCGCGGAGTCGTCCTGATCGTCAAGGAAGCGGCCATAGGGGACAAGCAGGTTGCGAATTTGCTGATATTGGGGGCTGACGCCGAGGACGAGGGTATCCTTGACGACGCCTCCGCCGAAACTGATGCGGTCATGCATCTCCAGGATGGGGGATGAGTACATGACTTCCGGCAACTGGCTTTTCACGGCCTGTTCGTCCTGGATGGTGAGGGGGTCGTTGTAGAGAATGCGTTCGGCGGCGGTGGCGCCACCGCCGGCATATTCCAGCTCAACCGAGTTGGTTTCGATTTTCTGGAGCTCTTCCAGGATAAATTGCTTGCCAGTGAGCCCAATGGTGACCACCAGGATGACCGAAGCGGTGCCGATGACCATGCCGAGGGCGGTGAGGGCGAAGCGCATCTTTGCATGTTGGAAACTATCGATGGCGAGCTTGAGGATTTCGCTCCACATCATGGTCCGGCGGGCGCTGAGGAGCGTCTGCTGGAAGCTTTTTTCCCGGGCCTGATCGATGGCGTTCATTTGCTCTCTTAACAAGATGCGCAAAAGCGCAGTACCGCTTCCCTAATCCTCTCAGATTGGGCGCGGTTGCATTGGGAAAACAGAGAATGGGAAGCATGGGCTGGGTGGTTCGCCTAGAATTGTTGGGTTGGCTGGCCCGGCTGAATGCGGGGCTAGCCAGGAAAGACACGAAGCGAAGTAAGACCTGCTGGTTCACTCAGGATGAAGGGGGTAAGATGCGCGCTCTTGTGTACACCGCTCCAGGGCAGGTTGCGATCGAGGATCGCCCACGGCCGCAGGCAGCGGATGGTGAGATTGAGATTGCTGTGATGGCGGCGGGGATCTGCGGGTCCGATATTTCAGGATTTCTGGGACACAGCCGGCGGCGTATTCCGCCGTTGGTGCTGGGACATGAGCTGGTGGGGCGCATGGCGGACGGGCGGCGGGTGGTTGCCAATCCGCTGATCAGTTGCGGACGCTGCACGGCGTGCCTTGGCGGGACACAAAACCTCTGTTCGAGCTGGCGCTTGCTGGGGATGGATCAGACGGCCGGTTGCTACCAGGAATATCTCGCGGTGCCTGAAAGGCAGGTCTACGAGATATCCGATGAGTTGATGGATGCGAGCGCAGTGGTGGTGGAGCCGCTGGCGAATATCGTTCACTTGTTCAGGATTGCGGCACCGGCGCCCTTCTTCCGCATGGGAATTGTGGGCGGAGGGACGATGGGCACGCTGGCGCTGCAGACCGCGCTTCGGTTGGGGGTGCGCGAGATTCTGGTGCTGGATGTGAGCGAGGTTCGGCTGGAGATTGCGCGGCGATTGGGCGCCACGCTGGCGGTGAACGTGTCGAGCGATGAGGGCAAGGGCCAGGCTCGTGAGTTTGCCGGATGGGGATTGGATTTGGTTTTGGATGCAAGCGGCACCACCGAAGCGCGGCAATTGGGGTTCGACTTGTGCCGGCCGGGCGGGCTGGTGGTGATGCTGGGGATGGCGAAGGAGCGGAGCGAGATTGACTTTGTGACGAGCATTCGCAAGGAACACCGGGTGGCGATGTCGTTTGCGTATACGCCGGTGGACTTTGAGCGTTCGCTGAAACTGCTGACGGCCAGGGAGATCGACCTGACGCCATGGACGGCGGAGATGGCGCTTGCGGAGGGACAGAAAGCATTCGACACGATGACTTCCGCGGCGGGCGAGACACTGAAGATGGTGTTGCGGGTTAGTTGAATCGGGCCGGGCTAGCGATGGGGTCGTATTGGCGAAGCGCAAGATTGTGTGGGATAGACTTCAAGAAAAGCGGGAGAGTGGCGTTGCAAGGGATTCGTGGACTGATTGCCGGCGTTCTGGTTTCTTTTGTTCTGGTCTCGTGCACGTGCCGGGCACAAGAGCAGCCCACCCCAGCCAAGCCGCAGCAGGGGATGGGCGGCGGCGGGATTGCGGGAGGGCTGGGTGCTGCGCCGGTCTACGACGCGGAAAAGCGGCCGATTACCGCAGGCGGTTTTGTGGATAAAGGCCCGGTGGTTTTTGAGGACATTACCAAGCAGGCCGGGCTCTCCGGTTGGACACACAAGATGGGTGTCCCGGAAAAGAATTTCATCGTAGAGACGAACGGGTCTGGTGTTTGCCTGATCGACTACGACAACGACGGCTGGCTGGATATCTACCTGGTGAACGGCTCGACCTTCAATGCGCTGGACGGGAAGGAAGAGACGCCTCATGCGGCACTGTTCCACAACAATCGCGACGGAACGTTCACCGATGTGACGCAGAAGGCCGGAGTGGCCAACGATCGCTGGGGTTATGGCTGCTCGGTTGCCGATTACGACAACGACGGCTGGCCGGACCTTTACGTGGGCAACTACGGGAAGAACCGGCTCTACCACAACAATCGTGACGGGACGTTTACCGACGAGGCCGAGAAGGCCGGAGTGACGCTGGGCAACTGGTCGCCAGGATCGGCGTGGGGCGATTACGACGGGGATGGGCTGCTGGATTTGTACGTGACCGGCTATGTACACTTTGACCGCGATAACCTGCCGAGATCGGGAAGCAAGGCGGTGGGATATGCGAACTGCCAGTATCGCGGCGTGCCGGTGAATTGCGGGCCGAGGGGCTTGCTGGGCGAGCCGGATCATCTTTTCCACAACAATGGCGATGGGACATTTACCGATGTGACGGTGAAGGCCGGCGTGGAGGACAAGGACCGGTACTACGGGTTCACGGCAATCTTTGTGAGCCTGAACGGCAATGGCAAGCCGGACCTGGTGGTGGGCAACGACTCGGAGCCGAACTACCTTTACGTCAACAAGGGCAACGGGACTTTTGAGGACCAGAGTTACGAGTCGGGGTTTGCGCTCAACAAGGACGGGCGCGAGATTGCGTCGATGGGGATTGCGGCCGGCGACTATGAGAACAATGGGCTGGTGGATTTTTTTGTCACCGACTTTGGCGATGACTACAAGGTGCTTTACCACAACGACGGAGACGCGAGCTTCAGCGATGTGAGCTACAAGGCGGGCGTGGCGCAGCAGACGATTCCGTTTGTGGGGTGGGGCGACGGGTTTCTGGATTACGACAATGACGGCTGGCTTGATTTGTTTATGGTCGGTGGACATGTGTATCCCCAAGTGGACCAGCACGCGTGGGGGACTTCGTTCGCGGAGCGGCCGCTGCTGTTCCGCAATGTGCCTGACCCGGGCGGGAAAGGGCGGCGGTTTGAATACGTGCCGCCGGTGAAGGGGACGGGGCTGGCGGTTGTGATTCCGGGGCGGGGTGCGGCGTTTGGCGATCTGTTCAACGATGGGAAGATCGATGTGATTATCAATCCTATTGACGGGCCGCCGGTGCTGCTGCGGAATGTGAACCCGGACAAGCACCACTGGGTGGAGGTGAAGCTGGTGGGCA
>JBEKZG010000368.1:0-4488 GCA_049510095.1 Occallatibacter sp. | reverse complement strand
TCGCCGCGGACGTTCATCAGCGACCTACCCGGAGGTTTCGGCAATTGCCAAGAGCCGCCTGAACGCATCGGGCAGATGCGCAGCGCCGCCTGGCTCTTTTGGGCGCTTCCCTCCCTATTTGGTCTTGCTCCGTGTGGGGTTTACCCTGCCCCGGCCCTTACGGGCCGAGCGGTGCGCTCTTACCGCACCATTTCACCCTTACCGGACTGGCCGTCCAGGCAATCACCCTTCGGGCCAGTTGCGCGTGCCGAGGCACGAGCATCCGGCGGTATCTTTTCTGTGGCACTGGCCGTCCACGGGCCTTGAAGCCCGCGTCCCGGACGTTATCCGGCACACTGCCCTGCGGAGTTCGGACTTTCCTCCCCCGGTTGGCTTCGCTTGCGCGAACCCTCCCGGCAGCGACCGCCCGGTCCTCCTGCCAGTATCCAGTTTAGCGCAGTTGGGAAAGGATCTTTCAATGACGATTTGATGTCGAACGCTCCGCGGCCTCGGAGGCGGCTGTGCAAAATTAGGCTGAAATCCTGGGCACTGCGAGTTGTGGTTCCAATGGCTGCGGGAATCTCAATCATTACCATGGGGTTACAGGTAAAGGTCAATAGCGGGCTCATGCTAGGTGGAATGTTGGTATCATCTGACAACATGGGCATGATCGCGGAGCATCTGCACGGCAGCGGAACGGGATCCCTCCCTCTCGCGTCTACAGAAGCGAGGCCAGCAGTATTGGATATTTATTTTTCTGCCGACGTCGAAACCGATGGACCCATACCCGGCCCGTTCTCGATGCTGTCGTTTGGTTTGGTCTTGGCAGGCACATTTGATGGCGACACATTCTCGAGACCAGAAGACTATGCCCAGAGCTTTTATCGTGAGCTCAGACCAATATCAGATGAGTTCCAAATCGACGCGTTAAAGATAAACGGGTTAGACCGCGACCGACTTTTCCGAGAGGGGGCGCTTCCCGTCCCTGCAATGACTGAGGCCGCCGAATGGGTGTCTGCGCTTTCAGCTGCTGGGCGACCTGTTTTGGTGGCTTACCCGCTCAGTTTCGATTGGAGTTTTCTTTATTGGTATTTCATTAGGTTCTCCAAGGTCGGCTCCCCCTTCAATCACTCGCAATGCTTTGATATCAAGACAGCATTTGCGGTTAAGGCGCGCATTCCAATTGCGTCTGCTGGCCGAACGAAGCTGATGCCGAACCTTCGTTCTAATGGCATTCATACGCACAACGCGCTCGACGATGCGATTGAGCAGGCCCAAGTCTTTGCAAACCTGTTCGAATGGAGCGGCAACCATGGGGAAGATTATTGAAGAGCGAAGGCAGTCTTCAGACGAGCGTTTTGAGCGGCTGAGGGAGTCTCTAACCCAGGCGTTGGCAATTTGCGCCGACGTAGCATGCGTATATGCCACGGGGTCGTTCGGCAGGCGGGAAGCGAGTGAACATAGCGATATAGACCTCTTTATTGTTTCTTTGAGTGACTACGACAAGGAGAAGCGGGTCGATAGAAGCCGATTGTCGAAGCTGAACGAGATACTATTGAAGGCAGAATTGATACGCGCCTCACGCGAACTAAAGTTCCGGGAGTTTTCTCAAGACGGACGGTTTCTCACAAATCACACAGCGAGAAAACTCATTGAGTCTACGGGCAACCAGTATGACGACGCCGAAAATACCTTTACCGCACGACTCCTTCTCCTGCTTGAGAGCAGGCCGCTTGTGGGGGGAGAGGTCCACGCAAGAGTTATTGACGATGTAATCGCTCGATACTGGCGGGAGTTCCCGGATCATTATGATCGGTTCATGCCCACATTTTTGGCGAATGACATTCTTCGGTACTGGCGCACTCTCTGCTTGAACTATGAGGCTAATACTTCCGAAGAAACATCGAGTGACCGCGCAAAACGCAAGATCAAGAACTATAAGTTGAAGCACAGCAGGATGCTTACGTGTTATTCAGCGGTGCTATATCTTTTGTTTGTCTATGACAGAGGGGGGACCATTACACCTGAAGACGCGCAAACTATGACCTCTCTAACTCCAACAGCACGCATTGAATTTGTGGCAAACGAGTTGAACGGATCTAAGCCTTCTGCGTGCATATGCGATCTTCTTGATAAATATGAGCGATTCTTAAATGTCACAAACGCCTCAGAAGATGACCTCATCAAAGTCTTCTCTGAAAAGGGGAAAGCGGATAAGTTGCGGGACGAGCAATCCGATTTCGGGGACCTGGCATACACTATCATGAATTCCATAGGCCACGAGAATCGCCTTTACCGGCGCTTGGTCATTTGAGCTCACAATAGTTCCGCGCATCGCCACCTGCGTCGCGTGGGAGCAGTGCTTGTTCACAAGGAAGCAGCCTCGGCGAGAACCTTCTCACGAAGGCGGGGATGAAGTTCGCCCGGTGTGCGGACGTCGACCTTGATCCCAAGCGCCTTCTCCAACTCGATTTGCAGACCGGCCATATCCAGTAGGCTCGCACGCGGCGCGGGGTCCACCAGCAGATCCAGGTCGCTGTCTTCCTGGTCGTCGCCGTGAAGGACGGAGCCGAAGACGCGCGGGTTCGCCATGCCTGCTTGGTGAACGAGCTGGCGGATGGTTTCGCGGTGTTGCGGCAATACTTCGGACGGCTTCATGCTGCTTTTCCCTTAATCCGATCCCAGTTTACCGCCAACCCGGAAAGCGCGGGTAAATCCTTTGAATCTGTGACAGAATACGAACCATCCATTGGCTACGGGGAGATTCCCGCCTTCGCGTGGCCGCGTGGAAGCTGGCATGCACGGTGGAATGACTGATCCATTTCATTTGAAGGAGAGACGCATGAAAATCGTTACGGCGATTGCGCGGTATCTGCTGGCGCTGATGTTCCTAGTCTTCGGCTCGAACATGTTTCTGCATTTCATTCCCATGGGGCAGATGCCGGCGGGGCTGGCCGGACAGTTTGCGGGCGTGTTATTCGCCTCGCATTACTTCTACGTTGTGGGCGCCCTCATGGTTATTTCCGGAGTGCTGTTTCTGGTGAACCGGTACGTAGGGCTGGGGCTGACGCTGCTTGGTCCGGTGCTGTTCAACATCCTTGTGTATCACCTCCTGATGGACCCGGCCGGCATTGGCATGGGCGCGTTTGCAGCGCTGCTTTGGTTCCTGGTTGCCTGGGAGCATCGGGTGGTGTTTGCAAGGCTGTTTGCGGCGCGGCTCGAGGAATAAGGGCGGCGCACCGGTGAATGTTCAGCTTGGCTGGTTCAAATTCCCTCTAGAATTGAAGCAGCGATGATTCAGTATCTCTATCTCGGGAGAGTGGAATACGGCGAGGGGTTGCGGCTGCAGGCGGAGATTGCCGCGCTGGTGGCTGCGGGGCGGCTGAAAAATGTGCTGTTGCTGCTGGAGCATCCAGCTGTGCTGACGCTGGGGCGAAATGGGGACCATGCGAATGTGCTGGCCAGCGATGAACTGCTGGCGGCACGGGGCGTGACGGTGCACGAAATCAACCGCGGCGGGGACGTGACGTATCACGGGCCGGGGCAGTTGGTGGGGTATCCAATCTTTGACCTGCGAACGCTTCGGGGGCCGGGCGGCGGACGGATGGGTCCGGTGGACTTTGTGCGCGGGATGGAAGAGGCGCTGATCCGGCTTTGCGGCGGGTTTGGGGTGAAGGCGGGCCGGGTAGCGGGGCTGACGGGGGTGTGGTGCGGAAGCGCGGGGAACAGGGAACAGGGAACAGAAGAGAACGAGGGACCAGGGACTGAGGGACTAGAGACTCCCGATGTACAGGGCGGGACGGAGCGGAAGATTGGGGCGATTGGGATTCATGTGGCCAAGGGGATTACATCGCATGGGTTCGCGTTCAATGTGACTACCGACTTGAAGGATTTCGATCTGATTGTTCCTTGCGGAATCAAGGATCACGCGGTGACGAGCCTGGAGCGTGAAGTTGCGGCGGGCGTGGAACTGCCGAGTCTGGAGACTGTGGCGCACGCGGCGGCGCGGCAGTTTGGGATGGTGTTTGAGGAGCGGGTTCTGGCGGTGGAAAGCATGGAAGCGCTGCGGGCCATGGCGGCTGAGGCGGCGCGGGAGTTTCCGGCGGAGGATACACCGTTGCGGGTTCCGGCCGAGGTGGAACGGCTTCGTGGTGAGGCGGAGCGGCCGGTGGGGGCGTGATTGAGGCTCGAAGGGCCTGTATGAGAGAAGAACTATAGAACGCATAGACCTGTAAAAGGCGAAAGGTCATAGATAGTTGGAACGATCCCACTCATTCCCGAGAAGCCCGGGAATGGATGGCGCACAGCTTCCCGCAGCTAGCAGGTCATCCAATTTGTGTGGTGGGCTGAGATTTATAATCCGGCTGGAGCCGGGCGCGCTGTTTTGTCCCGTATGGCGAGAGAAAGGGATCCATGCCAACCGACGTGATTATGCCGCAGATGGGCGAGTCGATTTTTGAGGGCACTATTACGAGGTGGCTTAAGAAGGCCGGCGACACGGTGGAGAAA
>JBEKZG010000367.1:0-4489 GCA_049510095.1 Occallatibacter sp. | reverse complement strand
CTTTTGCTTCGTTCAAGCAAGTGCAATACCAGTTCTAAATCGCCATACGGCAATGAACTGATCTAACGTGCGGGGTTCAAGGAAGCGTGGCCCGGTGATCCGCCACTGTGCCAAGCCCGCAGGAGAACCTTGCCACTTTTCGTTTGTAAACTTGTATGGTCAATTGCGACCTGTGCCGTGCCAGAAGTTATTTTTATCGTATCTCATTGAAAAGATGAGAAAACGTCCTGAAACGCTGGCGCCAGGTGCGAGACCAGCTTTAGGCTAGGGTGTATGAGCGATAAGCTATTGTTCACAGAAAAAGAATGGAACGCTGCAATGCCCGGCGTGGTTAAGGCTATGACCGAATATCTTCGACCCTACCGCACCCCGATCTACAAGCACTACGACACGTACGGAGACGGCTGGGGCAGCGGCTCGTATATGCGCCTCGGCGATAAGGTATTCATCTTGACGAACGAGCACGTTGCTGCGGCGCGTGAGCAGGGCACGGTTCTGACCAACCAGTTCGACGGCCAGGAGGACATTCGCCAGATTGTCGGCGACCATGCCGCTTATCCCGCGCCACTCGACCTAGCATTGCTTCCTGTGGACATGGAGGCATGGTCCGAATCGACAAATACGTCGAATGCGATTGAGATTGAACAGATTTCACTCGCCCACGATCCTGTGAGGGGAGAATTACTGACCCTCGCCGGTTTTGCCGGCCAAAACGTGACGTTCTATTTCAATACGCTGTTCGCCCAATCGACCTGCTATACGGCGCGCGAAATCGTCCTGCCGACGGACAATCGATTTTCCTCGCGCTTTCATTTTGGCATGGACTACCGGCCAGACCTTGCAATTACTGTAATTGGCGATACTGGTTTGCAGATGCCCCCTGGCCTGAGCGGTTCGACCGTCTGGAATACTAACTTTGTCGCGGCAAAAATGGACGGGATCGAATGGACGCCAGAACTGGCGAAGGTGACGGGCGTAGTCTGGGGCTGGCCTTCAGGCCACGCTTGCTTGGTGGCGACAAGAGCCGAGTATTTGCGCAGCTTCCTCTTGGGAGTGCACGAGCGGCCTGAAAGAGGCGAAGGATGAATAATTCCACGGTCGCAAGCCAAGACGAATATAAAGAGCGATATGTCGCTTTTCTTGACCTGCTCGGTTTTAAGGCTCTTGTCTGTGCGGCGGAAGGCGACGAAAACGAACATTCCCGCCTACGGGACGTTCTTGAGCGATTGACCCAGACGCTTTGCAGCGTACCAAGATGGGGGTTCCGTTTCTCGCACTTTTCGGACTGCATCATTATCACAAGCGATGTGGCGCCGGAAGCGCTCGAAACCGTCTTCTCGTCGGTCGAAACCCTGACGCGAAACTTATTGCAATACGATGTCCTGGTTAGGGGTGGTATTACGCGTGGCGGTGCCTTCCATTCGCAGCAGTATGTTTATGGCACGGCCGTCAGCCGCGCGGCCGTTATGGAAAAGGAACAGGCAAAAGTCCCGCTCGTTCTTCTGGCCCCGGAAGTCTATCAGGATGTTGTCGCTCTTGGACCGCGACTCCTGCCATGGATCGAAGCGGACGGCACGGACCGGCATTTCGTTCACTACCTGGTGCAATACGCAATTTATCATCAACAGCCTCGGCTACCGGGGACGGTGAGCCTTGACGTAGATGCGGAGCGCATCGCTTTTCACATCAGCCGCCGCCTGTTGAACGATTCGGGCGGCGTCCTCGACAAGGCCAAATGGTTTCAAGACTACTGGAATCGAACCGTGGTGCGGCCCGACGGCTTTCCGCTCATAGAGGCGAACCCCGCCCTGACGGAGCCTGATGAGCCTCGGACGACGATAATGAAACGACTGGTCGTGTCTGGGGGCTGAGCATATTCCTGCGTGGAGGGCGAATGCCTTAGTTCATCCCGTGTGTGCATCTTTCGTTACCAAGTGGTGAGGTAGACCAAGGAACACCTCTGAGGGCAGATACCTTCGCTGTTCCCCGCAGAGCGGGCAGGTCACCACGATGGGCTGGAATGGGAACTTCCTCACACCAGCCGGGACATCACGGCGGCACCGTTTGCAGGAGACAACGAACTGTTTACGCTCCAGGATTGGGAACCCAAAACTCATTGACTGATTATAGGCGAACAAACGACGAATAGTTATCCACAGGGGCAAACGATCCGAAGTGGGCAGTTACGAAACGTGCACTTCGTTTAAGGCTAGACGCCTTACGCCTTCAAGCCCTTTGAAAGATGCCCCTGTGATGATCACCTGACTTCCGAGGTAGCTCTCCGAACCAACCAGATCGATAAAGGGTTGAATGATGAAATTCTCCTTATCCTCAATTTCTTCGCCAGAAAACTCCCCAGGCAAGTCGATGATGGATAAGCCCGGATAGTGTGCGCCATCTTTGTCAGAGAGGGTGAGTAGGCCAAATTGGTATGCCATCAGAAAGTAGAGCGTGTCAGTTCCGCCCAGTGCTTGTTGCCAACGTCTTTGACCAACACGGATGTCCAACTTCGAGCGAGAGAGAGTAATAGTGACTGCACTGTGCTTCCAGCTTCCGGGCCGAATGCTGTTGACCTCATTGAGATAATCATTCATCCCATCCTCAAGAGCCGATGCGGCAGCCCTGAAGTCGATAGATTCGATCATGGCCTCTACGCGGTCCTGCAAAGGCTCAATCTCGCTTTGGAGCGCAGAAATCTTTTCGGTAAGATTCTTGCCCAAGTCGAGTGCTGCGAGAACCCGGTCGATCTGTCTGATGCGCTCTCCGGCTTTGCCGAGAGCCATATCGATTTCACTTACCTCGGTCTGAACCAAGGCTCCAACATTTGAACGCGCGGGTACGAGTTCGTCTTCTATGGTTGTCAGCTCTTCTTCTCGCAGTTTGACCTCAGAGACCAGAGCTGCAAGCTCACGGTCCAATACCCCTGTGAGTTCCACCGTTTCTTTCAGTTCGCCGCTGAGTCGATTCTGTTCAAACTGAAGACGAGCAGACCCCAGCTCTTCGAGCATAGGTTCTGCCTGCACCGATTGATGGCAAAGAAAGCAATGTTCATGATCGACGCCATCGTTCGCGACAACTTGATCACATGCGGGGCAGTGAGTGATTTTCAGGTCCGCGAGAACAGAACCGGCATCCGCCGCGCGGTTCATCCGGCTTAGCTCTTCAGTCAAGTCATCACTATATGTCTTCAGATCTGAGAGGCGCTCTGAGCTTTCATCCATTGTTCTTCTCGTCTTTTCGAGAATGGCAATGAGTTGTGCGCGTCTCTCTGCGAGACGAGACACACGACTTCTCTCTTGAGGCGGCACTGCCGTGTCTCGGGCTCTCTCAATCATAGCGATGCGATTCTCTCGTAGTCGCTCGATCTCAGCCCCGACGCTTTCTTTGGCCTTCTTCACTCCCGCCATAGTGAGGGTAACGCTGACGCTTGGCTCAGACAAAATGTCCCGCGCAATATCCCCTAGAGTTTCGTTGTACTGGTCGCGTCGCCCGCGCAGACGCTCTATTTCCATTTTCTTCGCGATTAACTGAGCGTAGTCTTCGGTATAGAGGCGCTCAGCAACGCCAAGGAACTGCAGAACACACGCGACTTGCTCCGTCTCGGGTTGCTTATCCGCCAAGTCTCCCCAGAAACGTTGTTGTCGATACATGTGTCGAAGTAACATACGGAAGCTGAGCTCTGGCCAAGTCTGACCGGACATGGGATTGCCACGCGGGAAATGTAGTAGTGGAACCCCAAGCTGCTGAAGCAACCACTCTTGGAATTCGCTGGGGTTCAATCCCTTGCCATCGATAAACACTTTCGTCTTTGCCCCGGACTCCTGCCAGTGCCGCTCGACACGATAGAGTGTTTCTCCAATCCGCAGGTTCGCGCCTGCCGACACGTATTTGTCAGCCAGACCGGTTTCAACCGCGCCCTCGAAGGGATTGTTCCCGGGATCGCCCAGAAGATAGTCAAGCTGCTGAAGCCATTTGGTCTTACCGGTATTGGGTACGCCGACAAGCACGTTAACGCCGGACTCGAATGAAAGTGATTCAAGTTCACCCGCTGCTTGCAAGCGATCTATCGACTCCACAGAAAGAAACACTGGCTTCACCCTTCGATCACCTCGCCTCTTGCGCGTTGCCCGACTTCCGCGTCGAAGAGTTCATAGATGAGCTGTTTGATTTTGTTGCCGTTCATCGATCCGAATGTCTTCTTTATGTCTTTCATCCTGGTAACGAGTTCAGCGAAAGAACCTTTTGTGGAGAGTGCGTGAGCTCGGTCGTTGCCCAGGTCGGTCAGTGTTAGCCGATAGGATTTCCCTTCCTTCACGACCACGATCAAGCCTTTTGCTTCCAAGACAGAAAGCACTTGGTAATACCGTTTATCCCAAGGACCGTAATGGTGCCTGACCATCGCCGATTCAACACTGTGCGTTGCAGATTGGGATAGGCGCTTCTCTGTGCCGTCTTCCTTCGCGACTGCTGCCCTGGCAACGGAGAAGAA
>JBEKZG010000366.1:0-4494 GCA_049510095.1 Occallatibacter sp. | reverse complement strand
TGCCATCCCTATCCTATGGCGCGCCTCGGCGTCATGACCCAAGGTGGGAGCCGGATGCGGTAGTTCCGCTCGTCCGGATCTGTGGAGGGGGGCATGAGCGATCATGGTCCCTACTCCGACTGGTATGCGGCACTTTTTCATGCGTCGGGCCGCCCTTTGTGGTTCGAGCCGGCCGGTTGTACCTTTATTCCCATGGCAACTACTTCCCTTTTTCTTGAGTTCTGTCGGAGCTACAAGCAGATTCAATTGAGGACGCCGGGATCTGTTCCCCCTGTCCCGCTGGTGCTGCTGGCCGTGATGGGACTCACAGCGAGCGCCTGGGCTCGGCCGGCAAAGGACGTTGTGACCGCGACCCTGGTGGAGACGGCGGCGTACACTCCGTGCCGGGACGGTTGCTCCGCAATGACGGATCCGGCGCGCGCATTCTGCTTCCGGGTAGGCGGCGAGTTCCTGGTTGGGGAAGGCCGAAGCTTCTTTCACGAAGAAAACTTGACCAGCATGGAGGACCTCGTCGGGAAGCAGGTTCAGATCCGTGTGAAAAGCCATACGGTATGGATCACGCCGTTGGACCGGCCGGCGGTAAAGATTCTGCGCGGGTCACTGTATGAGGACTTCAAAGACAACGGATGTGTGCGTAAAGTGCACGGGCCGATTCTTGCGTTGGCGCTTCGGAAGAGGCCGCACGGCAAGTTTCCAGGCGATGCGATTGCAATTGCCGGCCCGGACAGAGGGGAGTTTCAACCTCTGTATGTGTGGTACCAGTGCGCGCTGGATGGGGATGCGATTGCGTGCCGGAGATGGTACAGAAATGGCGCGCCAGCCAGCGGGGACTGGTATTGTGCGCGAAGTATGGATGGCGTGCGGGTGGGAGCGGGATTCGCAATCGATCCAGAGTTGAGCCGTGTGGGAAGGCTGGTCTTGGCGTCGGGCGCGGTGTTGCTGCAGGATGCGCGGGAACGAATTGACGGGAAGCTGGAGAAGCCGGGTGAGGCTTGCTTCTAAGCGTATTTAGCGTTCTCATCCAAAGTCTTATCCGTCGCGGCGAACGAGATCTGGCGCACCCATTCCGAAGCTTAACAAAGGAGATTTTGATGCGAAGGGCGATTGAGATTCTCTGCGCTTTTGTTGTACTGACGGGATCGGCGGGCGCTTCCGGCGGGGCGAAAAAGATGCGCATCGATGCACATGCCTCGCTGATTGACGTTTCCGCGCGACGCGATGAATTACAGCACACGAAGAGTACACGAGTGTTGGCCGCGCTGGCGCAGATGGAGAAATGCAGTAAGCTTGCGCCGGTAGATGCGCCAACGGGACCGATGAATATTCCACATCATTATCTGAACGGATCGCACGGGCCGACGAATCCGGCCGAGCGCGAGGCCACGAGGGTCTACAGTCAGTTTGAAAAGCGCGTCACGATGGGGATGAATCAGTATTTGGCCACGGGCGACCACGGGGAAGCAGCTTGTGCACAGGCGGAGATTGACCAGTGGGCCCAGGCCAAGGCGCTGCTGAACTATGACGCGCAGGAAAGCTCGCAGTCGTGGTACCAGGTCGAATGGACGCTGAGCGCAATTGCGATTTCAGAGTCGGTGTTGCTGAACGATGCGGCTCTGGACGGCTCTGTGACGGCACGCGATGTGGCATGGATGAACAAGGTGGCGCATCACATGCTGGCTTCTCCGAAGATCGCTTCGGAACGGAACAACCATCACTACTGGAAGGGACTGGCGGCCATCGCAACGGGCGTGATTTCCGAAGATGAAGGGTTGTTCGGATTCGGAGTGCAAGCGTACTTCGACGGGATAAACGCGATTGACAAGCGGGGCGCCCTACCGCTGGAAATGGCGAGGCACGAGCTGGCAATCCACTACCAGTCATTTGCTGTGGAGCCGTTGATTCCGATTGCGGAGTTCGCGGAAAGACAGCATATTCCGCTCTCGAGCTACAAGTCGCCGTCAGGCAAGACGATTGCGGACGCAATTGAATTCCTGGGCGAAGCTGTGGCCGACCCTTCGGTCGTGAAAGCCTACACGCCGGAGACACAGGAAAGCAGTCCGACGGGACCGGAGTTTTTCGCCGCACTTGAGTTCTACAGACACCGGTATCCAGACCGATCGCTACCTGCCGCGATTCAAAAGGGCCTGACCCAGCCGACCTTGGCAACGCGATTAGGCGGGAGCACAACGGTTCTGGCGGGACAGTAGGCTTGAGCCTGTGGAAAGAGATCTGCCTCTTTGTGAGAGGCATCACATCCAGCCTTGTAGCACACGGGTAGACTCCGCTCACACGGGCTTGGAGTCTGCATGAAAACGGTGATTGGGATTGTGGGCAACTATCGCAAAAGCGGTATTTCCGTCGCTGCGGTTGAAGCGGTTCTGGAAGGTGCGCGGGAAGCCGGCGCCCAAACCGAGATGATCCACCTGATCGACCAGAATCTGAATTTTTGCACCAACTGCAGGGAGTGCTCGCAGAGGCCTGGCCCGGAGCGCGGCAGGTGCATGCAGTTGGACGGGCTTGAGCCGCTGCTTCAGCAGATTGAGGATGCGGACGCGGTGGTACTGGGCAGCGCAGTGAATTACGGGAGCGTGACAGCCATCTTCCGCAAGTTCATGGAGCGGCTGACTGGCTTCTACTATTGGCCGTGGGGACAACCGCTGCCCAAGCTGCGGAAGCCGGCCAATCGCAAGGCAGTGCTGGTAGCCTCGTCGGGAATGCCGGGCTTTTTGCTGCCCTTACTCACCGATGCGCCACGCTCCTTGCGGATGACAGCAATATTGATAGGCACCAGGCCGGTGAGCACAATCTGGGCGGGCCGGTACGCGTGGCAGGCGCAATGCAGGCTGTTGCCGGAGGATAAGAAACGGGCAATGGAAGCCGGAAGGAAGCTGGCGGTTTAGCGGGGAGACGTTCCCGCCATCACTTGGGAATGAGGCTGCGAGCAATGGCGTCCAACATGCCATTCAGAAAGTTGATTGACTCCGGAGCGGAATAGCGTCGCCCGATTTCGAGTGCTTCGTTGATGACAATTGGAAAGGGCGTCCCCTTGAAGGCGAGCATCTCGCCTACAGCCATGCGAAGCAAGTTGCGATCGACCGCGGGCATGCGCTCGAGGCGCCAGTGTTTCGAATTGGCGATTAACAATTCGTCAATCTGTTCCTGATGCGCAATGGCGGCGCGGAAAAGGTCTTCCGCGAAGCCGCGGACATCGAGTTCGACTTCATCCCCAGCTCTCCAAAATGTTGCCCGGACCTGGTCGGGTGTCTGCTTGCCGATGTCCGCCTGAAAGAGCATCTGCATAGCCAACTCGCGCGACTTGCGTCGCGTTCCGCCGGTCAAGCCGGGCCGCCTTTGACGGCACCGTTCTGAAGCAGTTTTCGGCGCAGACTCACCATCTCAATGGCGGCTATAGCGGCCTCGAATCCCTTGTTTCCCGCCTTGATGCCGGCCCGGTTGAGTGCCTGCTCCAGGGTTTCGCAGGTAAGCACCCCGAAGCTGTGAGGAATGCCGGTGTCCTGTTGCGACTGGCCAATTCCGCGAGCGACTTCGTTGTAGATGGCTTCGTAGTGGGCGGTTTCGCCGCGCAAAAGGCAGCCGAGCGTCACAACTGCGTCGAGATCGCCCCGGCTGGCGCCCAGATTCGCGACAGTCCAGGCGGCCTGCGGAATTTCCCATGCCCCCGGCACACGGACAATTTGAATATCAGATCGCGCTGCCCCGCTGCGTAACAGCGCATCCATCGCTCCATCGAGAAGACGCTCCGTAATGACGGCATTCCAGCGAGCAACGACGATAACAAATCGCATTCCGGCGGCGCTGAGATCGCCTTCGATGGCGATGGGCTTGCCACGAAGCGGATCAGTCCACGCCCAGAAGGAAAACGGGAATCCCGGCTCCGGTTCCACTGTGAAGATGCTGGATTTCCAGTGAGTCTCCGTGATGGGCGAAATGCAAAGGGTGGGATCGACGCCTTCAGTCCGGCACCATGCGGTGGCGGCTTGGTGCACGGCATCGAGTCCAGTAACTTCTACCAGGACATCGGCGGTGGGTGGGAATTGGCCGTAAACGAACTCAAGATTACCAAGGGGAGCAATAAAGGATGCACCGCGACTATCTTCTAGCTTCCATCCAGCGCCGGGGGCAAAGCCCAGTGCGGAAAAGAAGCGCGCCAGCCGGTGATATGCCGCCTCGCTGCTGACTGGACGAAGAAAGGAGATCCCCTTGATCATGGTTCGATTCTATCGTGCGGAGGTCGAGCGGAGTTTGCGACTGTCCCATCCCTTCAGGGCAATCGCATGAACGGCCGGCGACAGGACGTTGACTGATAGAACGGCTTCGTCTGGGCTCAAAACTGCTGCTTTTGCGCTCAGAATCCTTGATTCCCGACGGAGCGCTGATCGTAACTCCTTTGTTTCGGTGGGGTTGAATTTCGGACTGTATTTCTAAGTTGTTTGTTTTCTGCTGGTTGCAATCTTCCATTTTACGTAACATGTT
>JBEKZG010000365.1:0-4498 GCA_049510095.1 Occallatibacter sp. | reverse complement strand
CTTCACCTCCAACGGGACTGCTTGGGGTGGCGCTGGGCGGGGACAGCTCACCGCGCATGATTGCGTTTCAGGCGCGGATCGAATTCTGAGGAAGAGCGAGACCGGCTACCATAGTGGTCATGCACATTCTTTCGGCTGCCGAGATGCAGGCTTGCGACCGCGTCACGACGGAACGATTCGGGGTTCCGTCAGCGGACTTGATGCGTGGGGCCTCGGCGGCGATTGCGGCTTTTGTGCGCTTGCAGTTTCCGCAAGCCAAGCGCGTGACGGTGATGTGTGGGAGGGGTAACAACGGCGGCGACGGATTGATGGCGGCGCGGCTGTTGACCGATGCCGGCCTGGATGTGACTACGTTGCTGCTGGGGTCACCGGTGGGGCTGGTGGGAGATGCCGCCACGGCGTGGAACGAGCTGGTGAATGCGGGGCCGGGGTCGCATTTCGCGATGGAGAGCCCGAGCGATCTGGAACAGCACAAGCAAGCGCTGGATGCGGACCTGATTCTGGACGCGGTGGTGGGCACCGGGTTCAAGCCGCCGCTGAAGGGGATGGCGCTGGCGGCGCTGGAATGGCTCAAGGGTAGTAAGGCCCCGGTGCTGGCAGTGGATTTGCCTTCGGGATGGCCGGCGGATTCGGTTGAGGCGTCGGTGGATGCGTCCGTGTTTCCTGCGGATGCTGTGATTACTTTTACCGCGCCCAAGCCTGCGCATGTGTTTGGGCAGCTTACCCGGCGCTGGGACCAGCCGGTGGTGGTGGCGCCGATCGGGTCGCCGGATGAAGCCGTGGTTTCGGAGCTGGGACTGCATTGGGCTGGGTCGGCGATGGAAATGGTCCAGGCTCCGCGCGCCGCGGGAGCCAATAAGGGCAATTTTGGGCATGTTCTGGTGGTGGGAGGAACGTTTGGCGCGGCGGGCGGGAAGGCTGGTGCGCCTTCAATGACGGCTCTGGCGGCGTTGCGGGTGGGCGCGGGGCTGGTGACGGCGGCGGTTCCGGCGCCGGCGATGGCGGTTGTGAGTGCGATTGCGCCGGAGCTGATAACGTGGCCGCTGAAGGTTAACGACGAGGGCCAGATCTCGGCGGAGAACCTGAAGTCCGAACACATGGCGGCTCTGTTGAAGGGGATCACGGTGCTGGCCATTGGACCGGGGATGGGGCAGGGAGCGGACACGAAGAAATTCCAGACGTTTCTGTTGTTTGCGGCGAAAATGCCGGTGGTCATCGACGCGGATGGATTGAATAACCTGTCGTCGAACGAGTTCTCTCCGAAGTCGAAGTTGCTGTTGGATTTGGCGAAGGACGGGCGCACGATTGTGATCACGCCGCATCCGGGCGAAATGGCGCGGCTGGCGGGGATCAAGACGGCGGAAGTCCAGGCGGACCGTTTAGGGGTGGCGCGGAACTTCGCTCTGACAAACCGGGTTACGGTGGTGCTGAAGGGCGCACGGACGCTGATTGCGCACCCGGATGGGCGGGTGGCGGTGAATACCACGGGGAATCCGGGGATGGCGAAGGGTGGCAGCGGCGACCTGCTGACGGGGCTGCTGGCGGGGCTGCTGGGGCAATATCCGGATCATGCGGCGCAGGCGGTGGAAGCGGCGGTGTATCTGCATGGGCTGGCTGCCGATATGGCTGTTAGGGGGGGCGACGAGCACACTTTGCTGGCGACGGACAGTCTTCAACAGCTTTCACAGGCATTCCGCTTTTACTCGCGCGGCCGGAACGGGTATGTTTGGTTGCAGGGGGCGGCGCAGGCGCGGGCCCCCGGTGAGGCCCATTGATGACGAAAGCCGGACAAGATGCACCAGCCTCCGAGGCCAAGATGCACGAATTCACCACCCATAACGGAGCCGATACGATCGAGGTGGGGCGCAAGCTGGCGCAACTGCTGAAGCCGCCGCAACTGCTGATACTGCGGGGGGAGCTGGGCACGGGCAAAACCACGCTGGTAAAGGGGATTGCGCAGGCGCTGAACGCGGCTGAGGCGGACGAGGTAACCAGCCCGACGTTTACGCTGATCCACGAGTACGTGGGGACGCAGAACGGCAAGGCCGTGAAGCTGTTTCACCTGGATGTGTACCGGCTGGAGGGCGAGCGGCAACTGGAGTCGCTGGGCCTGGACGAGTTGCTGACGCCGGATGCGCTGGTGCTGGTGGAGTGGGGCGAGAAGTTCAAGAGCATCCGGAAAAAAGCTACGGGCGAGATCGTGATTTCTTCCGAGGGCGGGAACGCGCGGAAGATTACGGTGACGCTGAAGGAGTAGCGAGTTAGCCGGGACTGAGGATGCCACTGCCTCGCTGGGGTTTTCTGGTTACCACCATTCGATTGAGCGATTCGAAGCAGTCTTAAGGTCGCTTTCAGGCTTTGGTGACCGAAGAAGCAGGAGCGGGCACTGCGCGAGCTTGACGACCTTTTCCGCGATGGAGCCGAACACCAGCGGATGCCAGCCGGAGATGCCGTGCGTGGAGATGACGAGCAAGTCAATGTGCTCGCGCTCGACCACTTCCATGATGTTAGACGCTACTTCATTTCCAACTTCGACACTGGAAGTTGACTTGACACCGCGGTCGGCAAGAGCCTTATGGCACTTTGCGAGATGACGCTCCGCGTGAGACATGGCTTCACGCATAAACGACTCCTCCGGAACGAAGTCAGGAAAAGTGGTGGTGGGAAAAAATGGAATGACATGGACAAGAAAAAGCCCGGCGTGAAAGTGCAGAGCGAGGTCAGCGGCCATCTCCAGCGCAGTCTGCGAAGAGGGGCTGAAGTCGAGGGGCAGCAGGATTTTTGTGGGGATGGCAGGAAAAGTACGAACTTCAGACATGATGGTCTCCCGGGCGGCTGTTCAAGGCGGCTGGAGTCCTATTGTCCTCCGATGGCAGGAGCAGACACTGTGCTCTTTTGGTCACTTGTTGTGAAATCATTGGCATGGTTGGCATTTGGCCATCGTCTGCTTATTGCGGGTCTTCACCATCGTGACGTGCATGATAGGCGACGATCTAAAACCAGCGCCGCCGCCTTCGAGAGACTCCCCAGCACACGAGGACGGCCATCATGGCCCCGATCAGCAGCCAGACAAAGTCACGGCTACTGAAATCCTGCAGGAATTGCAAACCCTCTACACGTGCGAGCATCAAGGCACTGCTCATCGCGATCAACATACGTTCCTCCGTGCGCCGGCCTTATTGCCCGGCACTGGCAGTTGGACGACGGCTGTCGTGCTTCTGTTTCATCGTGGAATTCCAAGCAGCAGCCGGGGCCCGCGGCAGCACTATCAGATAACTCCAAGCAGATAGCACACCAGAAGGATGAGCAGAACAGTACCAAGCCCGATGCCGGCACCGCCACGCGCACCCCACCGGCCGTAACCGTAGTAACCGCCTCCCCCACCGAATACGAGTACCAAAACGATTAAGACAACGATGAGCATCTTCGATCTCCATTACTCCGGAATGCAACTTCCGGGTTCTTTTACTGGTTGAATCAGTTAGTTTGCACTAACTCCGGCAAACTAATTCCGGCTAAGTCGCCGCGGAGGCACAGACTAACATGAAATTTGTCTGAAGCCTCCATCACCAATAGCGGAGGTTCCTGCAACGAGGGTCTTCCAACTCAATCCCAACGCGATTGCATCGTTCGTCATCTATTCCGATTTGCGCGCTGTCCCGCAGACCTCCGCATCGCATGTCCTCCATCTCAAGGGTCACGCCCGTGAACAGGTATTTGCCGCGAGGGTCGTCGATCTCATTTGCCACTATCCTGCACCGTGAAGATTCCATCTAGATAGCCATCCCGTCGAGCGAGCTCATGGATCGCTTGTTTAGCTCACCGAGATCAGATTGGCGTAATCCGGTGAAGAGAGATGCTCAATAGTGAACGGTTCGGCTCGGACCCGACTCAAATCCTCAACACTGAGCAATGTTGATCAATTCATCCGTTCCCTCGGCATCAGATTCCAAGATGGGGATCAAGGCTGAAACGGGCCAGAGTTTTCTCGCCAGTTGGGAATGAATCGCGCGGGGTTCGGCTGGCTAATACCGATGAGCTTGTTCCGGGAACTGACATGGATTTTGTGGTGGCGAAGGCGCAGGAACGGCGGGATTCGATTCGTTGTTTGAGGGAGGGTTCTGGGAAGCTGGCTCCGGCGGTGCGGTGCGCTTGTTATCCCAGGTTCGAATCTTCGGCGCTTTGTCGTTGTCCGCGAATGAGAAGGCTCCTCCCGCGGCGAGCGCGGCGCCGTCGGCTTGAACGTAGCCGGGCGATGGTTCGCAGGAGTTTCCGCCTGTAGTCTGACGTGATTCACGCGGTGCCTGCTACGATGATGAAGTTAGCGGCGACGAACGGAGAGCGTATGGAATCTGCTGGCTCGTTTTGCAGAGGTGGACTCAGTTCCAGTGCATGCCATTCTTCAGGAATCGATCTTTACGCAATTTTCCTGATTCTCTTTGCCTGCGTTGGACTGGCGGGCTGCGGCGGCTCGGGTTCGGCGGGCCAGTCATCCGGA
>JBEKZG010000364.1:0-4510 GCA_049510095.1 Occallatibacter sp. | reverse complement strand
CATGGTCCACAAAGACTCACCCATCCACGATTTCAGAGATCTCGAAGGCCACACCATCGCCGCGCAAACCGGCGCAACCTGGATCAAGTACGTGACTTCCCGTTACAACCTGCGTCAGGTCCGCCAGGTTCCTTCCACCCTCTCCATCGCCAACTTTCTTGCCGACCCCAACTATGTCCAGCAAATTTTCGTCACCAGCGAGCCGTTCCTCGCCAAACAGGCCGGTGCCGAAGTCCGAACCCTCCTCATCAGTTCTTCCGGTTACGACCCTTACCGCGTCCAATTCACCACGCGCGATTTCGCTGCCCAGCATCCCGACATCGTTGCCAAATTCGTCCGTGCCAGCATACGCGGCTGGCAGGCGTATCTGAAGGATCCAGCAGCTACCAACGCCTTGCTGCTCAAGCTCATGCCCGCATTGAATCCCGCTCAGGAAGCCTACACGGCACAGGCACTTCGCGACGGCGGATTCATCACGGGCAGCGACACCTCGGGCTTACAAGTCGGGCATATGACCCCGCCCCGCTGGGCTGCCACATATCAGCAGCTCAACTCCCTCGGCATCCTCCACAGCCCCGTCGACCCGGCCACCGCCTACTCTCTGAAGTTCGTTCGCTGAAAACCTGAATCGCAAATCTCCTCACTCTGGCCAAGAACCTGCGCGAAAATAGAAGTATGACCGACCTTGAGCGCATTCTGGCCCTCTGGCGCGAGTTGGAAGCCACTGACGCGGACTGCGTTCTAGCCACGGTCGTTTCTGTCGAAGGCTCCAGTTATCGCAAGCCCGGCGCATGCATGTTGCTGACATCCGACGGTCGCCGCGCCGGCACAGTCAGCGGCGGATGCCTCGAAGCCCAGGTCGCAAAACGCGCTTGGTGGCTCACCGCAAGCGGCCCCGTTATTCAGCGTCAGTCCACGTTGGAAGAGGATGGCGACCTGCCCTACGGCTCCGGCTGCGGTGGCATCATATATCTGCTTCTTGAGCGTCGCGCCACCGCCGCTCCGTTGCTCCACGCCTTGGAACAGGCCTTCGAGCAGCGCATCCCGATCGCAGTTGCAAATCTGCTCGAAGGCCCCCTGTTGGGCCTCCGCGCATTCGCCGGATTCTCAAATGCCGCTCCGGGTATATCAGAATGCATGGACACGGAAGAATCCCACCCAGGCGCAGTTCCCCCGGAGCTTCAGGCCTTTGCTGAGTCTGCCCTGGAACGGGGAACCACCATTGAGAAGAAGGTCGCCATCGACGGAACAGAGCTCCGCGCCTGGGTCAACTGGCGTGCCCCTCGTCCCGGTCTTTGGATCTTCGGCGCGGGCGACGATGCCCATCCGCTTCTCGCGCTCGCGCGGGAACTCGGCTGGTTCGTCGTCGTGGCTGACGGCCGCTCCCATCTCGCCACGCGCGAACGCTTCCCAGCGGCCCATGAAGTTCACGCGCTCTCGCTCCCGGAATTCCCGCCAGCCCAATCGGTCAATCAGGCAGCAAGCCAACCAAGCCCGCTTACCAACCTTCGTTCTCACGATGCTGCCGTTCTCATGACCCACAGCTTCGAGCAGGATTCACGCATCCTTGCCTCACTGCTCGCGCTCGGCACCCCACCCAGCTACATCGGTGTCCTCGGCCCGCAGCGCCGCACTCGCGAGCTTCTTGCCGAAGCCGCCCGGCTGCTCAACCTTCCCGTCACCGTCGCCCAGATTGAACACTGGCTCGCGCGCCTTTACGCTCCCATGGGGCTCGATCTGGGCGCTGAATCGCCTGAAACCATCGCCCTTTCGGTTATCGCCGAGATTCAACGGTCGCTTACCGCAGCTACAGCCTTGCCGCTGCGGCAGGTCCGAGCCGCTACGTTGTCCGCGAAGAGCTGAGCGCCCTCGCACCCACACAATGCAGCAGACTATTTCACAAATTCGGCGTCAGTCCTGGCCTTGACCGTTTCTTGAAATGCCTTCCACGTGCAGGAGGAATCCGCGCGCCCGCAACCCGGCACAAACAGTCCTACCCTCTGGGGAGGATTATTCGCGCTCAGCGCCGTCGTATTTCGCATCTGATCGAGCGTCTGCGCCATATAGGAAGTCCGCACAGAATATTCTCCCGTCCGTCCATCCTTCCAGACCTCAAACACCAATGCCCCGCCAGGGGGCGTATCGTCCATGCGCCCATCAATCAGCCACGTCAGGCCGAGCGCGCCGCTGATGTTCGAAAGGTTAGTATCGTGGCCCACCAATATAAGCAGTCGGTCCCCAGGCTTGCCCAGCGCACCATCCACAGCCTTCCCTTGGATCGCCTGCTCCATGGAAAGCCTGATCGCATTCAGCATCTTCGCCGAACCGGCTCGCGCAATATAGTTGGTGCGCCGCGTCAGTTCCGCGCTAGCTGTGTGGATTTGCATCAGCTCACGCACCTTGTTCGCGTCCACGCTTCCCCAGCCAACCCGGGTGGCGTCCATTCCCTCGGTGTACTCAAGCAGCAGGTTTTCCGCCATCGTCGCTGCCGTACTCAGCGGGCTGCGCAATTGCGGCATACCATCGCCCGTACCTGCTCCGATTGAAGACGCAACGTCGAACAGCGAAACCTTTGCGGGCGCACAATGCGTATCCGGCTTGCACCCCAGAAGCACATCCTCCATAGCCTGCAGCTGGGGTCGATACGCTTCCACCAGTCCCGCGGGATTGTCCCCAATGCGCCCAGCCAGCGCAGCCAATGCAATCCCGCCATCAACGTGTCCCGCACCCGCCTCCAGCGAATGAAACAACGGATCCGGTGTCCCTTCCGCAAGCGCCTTCACGTCCATCTTGCAGTTCGGAAAAATACCCGCAGCCAGCGCCTTGCCTGTCTCCCGCGTTCTCTGGTCCGAGTCCGCAATAATCGAAACACGCTCTGCATCGCCGCAGCCATCGGCTGCAAACAAACCTTCCCTGGCCAACATCTCACGGTCATAGGCGCCAAACAGCGTCATCAGTTTGGAGCCGTGTTCGGTAAGATAACCCGGCGGCACGCTCCACACCGGCCACGGCTTAACCGAGTACTGATTCAGCTGGTCCGTCTTGCCCGTTGGAGACCGCACACCATGCCGGCTCACGATCACCACATACTCCAACGCCTCCGAACTCGAAGCCTTCGCAACTGCCGCACTTGGTGTCGAGCTTTGCGCGACCAATAGATTCGCCGCCGCAATCAGCACAGCCGCCACTCCGCCACGAATACAACCCCGCCCTGAATTTCTACCCAGTCCAGCCCTCTTCATTTGCTCGCCTTCTCAATCCCCGTCGAATACACGCGAATCTCCGCGGGCTGTCCACCGGCCGACGGAACACCCACGTAGAGCGCGCTTTCCGAAGGCACAAACAAAGCGGTCTTCGCACCAGCCAGCGTGCGCGTCACTCCGATCGCAGCCATCTGCGTTCCGCCATCCACCTTGAAGGCGTCCACTTCACCCGCGCCGCTGATCACGTAAACGCGGCCCAGCGCCGCATCGTAGAACAGATCGTCTGCTCCCTCGCCCGTAGGCACGCGTGCCAACTCCGTACCTGACACCGCATCCAGAGCAATCAGCGCAGCGGGCGTCCTGCATGCCACGTACAGTCTTTGCCGCTTGCTCTCGTAGGCCATCGGAACGTTGTCCGTAGCGCCCGTCAGCTTCCAGTGCGCCACAATTCGGTTCGTGGCCCCGTCAATCACAGCCACCTCGCTCGATTCCGCGATATTCGCGAATACACGCCGTCCCTGCGCATCCATGTCCAGCGCTTCTGGATGGCTCGCCACCGCGAGATTCGCGATCAATTTGAAGCTCCTGGTGTCCACGACTGCGATCTTGCCAGGAACCGCCGCGCTCGATCCGCCGTGCCCAACATACAGCAGGCGATGCGCCTCGTCGTAAACCATATCGTCCGCATCGTCTGATAGTTTGAGCGTGCCGGCCAGCTTCAGCGGTCTACCCTTGTAAACCCTCAGTTCGGCAAGCGCCCCATCGGCAACATACAGGTTCCCGGAGGCTTCCTCCCAAACCAGTCCATGAGGCTTGCCAAGCCCCCCAATGCTCTGCTCCACCTTGGCTGTCTTCAGGTCAATCACTTCAACGGAATGATTGCCCGTCGCCGCGGCAAACAGCCGATTCCCCGCAAGATCCACAGCAAAGTGGTCAAACTTCCCCGAAACGCCGGGAAGAGGAATTGTCTTGGTAAGCGGCAGTGAGGCTGGAGATTGTGAATTTGCCGCGAGAGAAATTGCGATGAAAAGAAGCGCGATGTGTGTCCGCATTGTGTAGTGTCCAGAAAGCAGGAATGTGCGGGGGCCAGGAGTCATCCAGTCCCCCGCTTTGATTTACTTCTCCCGGCCTGAGTTCCACTTCAGGCTTACTTCGTAAGTGGGTTTG
The DNA here is from genome assembly GCA_049510095.1 of Occallatibacter sp. Lineage (GTDB taxonomy): Bacteria > Acidobacteriota > Terriglobia > Terriglobales > Acidobacteriaceae > Telmatobacter. The sequence continues at coordinate 140 of JBEKZG010000364.1, read as the reverse complement.
TAATACTCGCGCTGCGTCATGTATTGTTCGCTGCCGTTATAGAAGCCGAACACCTCATTGTTGAGGTTGAGCCCCTGCACCTGGAGCCTAAGTCCGCGATAGATGCGGGCTTCCATCTGCGCGTCTACCTGGAAATGCGG
>JBEKZG010000363.1:0-4514 GCA_049510095.1 Occallatibacter sp. | reverse complement strand
GGCTCCAGCTTAGCCCACTGTGCGTCGGTCAAATCGCTCGGATACATGCGCCCAACTTAACCGCAAAATCTTTCCGCGCATATTCCTTCCTCGATTCCTCCGAGAGTTTTTAAACAGATTCTTAGACATGGATCGGATGTGCCCGTTAAGAGACAGGAGTCTTCAGGAGACGGAGGCGCACAGCGAACCGGAACCGGCACCGGCCAGGTGCTGCCGGTGCCGAGAGTCGGGCGAATGGTCAAGCTGTGGTCCCAGAGGCCGGTTTACCCCTGGTAATTCCTTTCAGCGGGACGAGTTGCAGGCGGAAGGAGTTTTCGCCCTCGGGAATCATCGCCAGCGGGACGGGAGCTCGATCCGGTCTGCTATGCATGTGCTTCGACTCCAGCCAGGCGCACAGCCGGGAGTCGTGAATCTGGGGTTGGCCGCGCCAGAAGCCAGGGTGCAACCCACACTGAATCCGCAAATGATCCAGTTGCAATTCGACAACCGCAGTTTTTTTAGGAAAATACCGCCGGACATTAGTTGGTCCTATGTGGAGTCCGGTAACGCCGAGGCCGATGGAATGAGTTTTGACTACCATCCTGAATACCTCCTGGTCCCGTGCTGGATGCAGTGCTTGCAGGGGCTTGTTTGGGGCAGGGATCCTCTTGCGCATCGAAGCTGCGCTGGGGAGTTCAACTTGAAACCCGCCGGCTGCGAAGACAATTGTGGGAAGAGGGGGAAGACTCTTCCGGGGCCCTGAAATTGATCCGATCGTGTGGGTTTGCCGAGCCCCCTGACTCAACGAGCAGACGGGCCCAGGAAAGCCGAAACTGGGGTCAGAATGATCCAAAACAATCAGGACTTCTGTACTGTTTTGGACAGTTATCAAGTAAATGTTTCGTGAATCCGGGAAGCACCGTCGCGCGCGGCCGCAAGACAGAAAAGCAGTTTGGCGGCTCTTCAACGGCCGGAGTCGAGCGCCTCTGCGAGGGCGCCCGCTACCTGTTCCTGCTGGCTGAGGGAGATGCGATTGAAAAACGGGAGTGCGAGGGTTCGGCGGGCGATGGATTCGGTGATGGGGAGGGCGGCGCGCGCGGCGCTGGGATGGGATTTCCAGGCGGGCTGCAGATGGATGGGAGCGAAGTAACGGCCGGTGGCGATGCCGCGGGCGGCGAGGGACTGCTGGATGCGGTCCCGATCCACATGCTGCGGAAGGCGGACGACGTAGACGAACCAACTGATGGTGCGGTTGGGGAGCGTGAGCGGCGGGAGTTCGAGACCGGGGATGGCTGCGAGGAGATTTTGATAGCGCTGGGCGGCGGCTTGGCGGAGGACCAGTATTTCTTTGATCCGGCTGAGTTGGACGCGGCCGAGGGAGCAGGCCAGCTCGGAAAGACGGTAGTTGTAGCCGAGTTCAGTGTGGTCTAACCATCCGGAACCCGGATTTCTTCCTTGATTGCGGAGGGTGCGGAGGCGGTCGGCGTGGGTGGAGGAGTGGGCGATGATAGCTCCGCCTTCGCCGGTGGTGATCTGTTTGTTGGGATAGAAGCCGAGGACGGCCAGGTGGCCGAAGCTGCCGGCGGGACGCCCAGTATCTGGGTTGCCGGGCGGGTTGCCATATTGGGCGCCGATGGCCTCGCATGCGTCTTCGAGGAGGACGAGGTTATGGCGGCGGGCGATTGTGCCGAGGGCATCCATGTCAGCGGGGACGCCGAAGGTGTGGACGACGAGGATAGCCCGGGTGCGCGGGGTGATGGCCTGTTCGACGGAGGCGGGCGAGAGATTGAGGGTGACGGGATCGATATCGGCAAGAACGGGCGTGGCGCGGACGTGGAGGACGGCGTTGGCTACGGCGATGAAGGCGAAGGATGGGACGATGACTTCGTCGCCTGGGCCGATGGCGAGGGTGAGCAACGCGAGATGGAGGCCGGTGGTGCCGGAGCTGACGGCTACGGCGTGGGGAACGGCATGATAGGCGGCCAGCGCCGATTCAAAGGCGGAGAGTTCGGGGCCGAGGCTCAGGTGGGGGGTACGGAGGACGGCGGTGACGGCGTCGATTTCGGCCTGGGTGATGTCGGGGGCGCTTAGCGGAATGCGGGCCTTCATGGGAGCTTCCACCCCATCGACGAAGACCCGTCGCTGGGGACCCCGGGCTCCGGGTCTAGTTTGGCCAGCGCCGCGGCAGCATCTTTCAAAGTGGCGGCAATCGCCCTGGTATCCGGATCGGACCAGCCTCGCTCCTCGCAAACCGATACAATGCGCTCTGCCGCATCCATCGATTGCTGCGTGACTTCACGAATGCGCGCATGAACGGCTCCCACCAATCTTTCCTCTGAGGCGTTGTGCCAGATGAATTCCAGATCAACCGCTCCTTCTTCCGCCGATGAGACATCGACTGAATACGGATTGTGATAGAAGCGGACGCGTTCGTGGTTCCGTTTGCGGGACAGCAACCTCACGATCGCCTGGAGCCACACGCTGATGAAAGCAACCACCAAGTCGGTGTACCACGACGCAGGAAAGGCCTGATCGCCGATGTAGAAGCAGATATGGCCGAAAATCGTACCTTTCCTGGACCGGCTCATCGCGGGTGGATCAATCGAGATCCTGAATGGGCCAGGAGCTTGAGGGGGATGGACGTATCGAGTCTCGATTGGAACTTCAATGGCGGGCTGGAGCGGCCGGACATCAAGAGGCTCTGCCAGGGGAACAGGCTCCGCAAGGGAAACTGGCTCGGGGAGGGGGGATTCTGCCAGGAAAGCATGGTCAGGGAGCTGGGCTGGCTGTTTGATGAGGAGGTTGTTGAGCGGAACGGTAGTCAGGACCTGTGCGATGGTTTTTGCGGCGGTGCCGTTGCCATAGGGGTTTTCCATGCCGTGGAGGGATGCACGGAATTCCGGAGCGAGGGCGCGGAGGATGGCGGCCTGAATGGCTGCCGGTTCGGCGGGGGTGTCGAGGATGTTGCGGGCGCGCTCGCGGCCTTGCTGGCGGATGCCGATGTTGACCGCTGGGAGGGCGAAGGAAGCGGCTTCCATGATGCCGCTGGAGGAGTTACCGATGATGGCGTCGACCTGGCCCAGCAGGCTCCAGTAAGTGATGGGATCCAGGTTGACGTAGATGTGGGTTTGGGGGCGCGAGGCGGCGAGGGCGCGGGTGCGGGCAATGAGGGCATGGCTGCCGGCGTCGGCGTTGGGGTAGACGAAGAGGAGCTGGCCGGGTGTTTGCGCGAGTGCGGAGAAGAAGGCGCCGGCTTCAGCATTTGTGTCTTTGAGGATGGTGACTGGGTGCCAGGCGACAAGGATGGTGGGTGGTGTGAGGGATATGCCGAGCTTTGCTTCCAGAGTTTGCCGGTCAAGAAGATTGGAGCGGGTGAGGTGGTCGAGCGAGGGCGCACCTGCGTGATGGACGCGCCACGGCTCCTCGCCCATGGCAATGACGCGGCGGCGGGCGGTGGGCGTGGAAGTGAAGTGGATGGCGGCGAGCTTGGTGAGTGCATTGCGGACGTGGTCGTCGATGGCGCCCTGGGAGATTTCGCCGCCTTCGATATGAGCGATGGGGATGCGGAGGGCGAGGGCGACGGATGCGGGGGCGAGCATCTCGTAGCGGTCGGCGATGAGCAGAAGGATGTCGGGACGCCAGGCGGTGAGGGCGTCGGCGAGCGAGAGGATGGCGATGCCGATGGTTTTGGCCATGCCGGTGTCGGTATCGGAATGAAGCAGGCACTCGATGCGGGCCTGGATGGGGAAGCCGTCTCGCTCGATTTCGCGAATGGTGGAGCCGAATTCAGGGGAGAGATGTGCGCCGAGGACGAAGACGGCCAAGTCGACTGCGGGGTGGGCGGCGAGCTCGCGCAGAGGCCAGTAGAGGTGACTGTAGTCGGCGCGAGAGGTGGTGATGACACCGATGCGGCGGCGGGTTGTTCCAGCTTCTGTCATCGAAGAATTCTCATAGCGATATACGGGAGCCCAGTTGCTGCGAGAGGAAGACCACGTTGGGGCTGGGCGTGTAGTCCGGGACAAGGAAGCGGAGATGCACAAGTGCGGCGGCGAGGCTGCGGACATCGAGAGCGGCGCGCAGGTATTCAAGGCCCAAAGCGAATTGTTCGGGATCCAGGTGGCGGGTTTGGATGGAGACGAGGCCAGTGGTTGCCGGGGTACGCGACCCGTTCAGACTGACCGGCAGCGCTGCATCGCCGGGGAACCAGAGCTGTTCGGTTTGTTTGTCGCCGGGGCGGGGCTGTGTGAAGTCGATGGAGATTCCTCTTCCAGGGGCGAGAGCGGTGGCCATGAAGTGGGCAAGATCCGAAATGTAATGGGGAGCGGGCAGGATGGGCGCGAGCAGCGCACCTTGCTGTGGTTGTGCGGCGGCGATGAGAAGCAGATTGACGGCCTCGTCGAGGGTAAGGAAATAGCGGCGGGCGGCGGGATCGGCGACGGTAATGGGACCGCCTTGTGCGATTTGCTGCGCGAAGAGCTCGGTCACGCTGTCGCGTGAGGCGAGCACATTGCCGAGGCGTAGAACGATGCCACCGG
>JBEKZG010000362.1:0-4518 GCA_049510095.1 Occallatibacter sp. | reverse complement strand
CTCTCGAACAGTGGCGTCGAGCTGGCCGCTGGCCCGCTTGTCTGGACGCCATCTGGCAACAGCTTGAGCAGCGTCATGGCAAGGGCAAGGGAACCCGCGAGATGATCGCCCTGGTTCGCGCCGGCTCCTCCGATGGATGGGATAAGCTCATCGTCGCCGTGGAAGAGGCTTTGCGCCTGGGCATCAGCGATTCAGCCGCTGTGATGCATCTGCTCCGTATGCCCGATCCGGAGCAACGACGCCAACATGCAGTGGCTCTGGCCGAAGAACTGCTTCAGTTCGAACGCCCCATGCCAGTGATGGATAACTACGACCTGTTGCTGGCCAACACTACGGGAGCCATCCATTGAAAAACCAGACACATACCCTGGATTACGCCAGTGTGCTTCAGTACTGCAAAGCGGTCCGTCTGCCTACTGTCGCCGCCAACTTCGTGCCGCTTGCCGAACAGGCCGTGAAGGAAGACCACAGCCACATCCGATATCTCGAAGCGCTGTTGGCCATCGAGTCTGAAGAACGCGACCGGCATGCAATCGATAACCGCATACGCGATGCGCAACTGCCGCGATTGAAAACGCTTGAAGAGTTCGACTTCGCCCAGGCGCAGCAGATTTCGGCGCCCCGCATCCGCGAGTTGGCCGAAGGCGGCTATATCGATCGAAAGGAGCCGCTCGTGTTGATCGGCGACAGCGGCACTGGAAAGACTCACCTCGCCACCGGCCTGTGCCTGGCCGCCTGCCGGCAGAAGCGGCGCGTCCGATTCACCACGGCAGCGGCGCTGGTGAACGAGCTGGTAGAGGCCAAGCAGAACAACCAGGTCCGCAAGCTGATGATGCGATGGCAGAAGTACGAACTGATTGTCCTCGATGAGGTCGGATACGTTCCGCTTGCCGACATCGGAGCGGAGTTTCTCTTTCAGGTGATCTCTGACAGAGCCGAGCGAGCGGCGATTATAGTCACCACCAATTTACCGTTTTCCGAATGGACAACCGTGTTTCCGAATCCCCGGCTCTGTAAGGCGCTGCTGGATCGAATCACCGACCGTGCCCACATCATCGACACCGGAACCGAGTCTTTTCGCTTCCGGCGAACACTGGAAAGGAGCAAAAAACGCTGAGTGAAAAAGCGCGCGCGCAAAAAAACAAGGCCGTGGAATTGACGGTCTGTGGAAAGCATGGGAAAACGATAAAACCGTTTTCCCACCCTTTCCCCAGCCCTTGGAAATCGCTGCGGCGATTCCCACATTACCACCGCCTCGACTGCTACGGGCATAAATAGCTCTCAAACCCGAAAACCAAAACCAGAGGAATGATGCACAATATCACTACCCAGGTGGGCCAAATCAGATGATCAAAGTGGGCCACGCCGGAATAGCGAACTCAAGAAAACTGAGCACGCCGATCACTAGCTCCGTCTGCTCGTCGGGCCACATGAACCGGTAGACCATCTTCAGCAGTTCGTCGCGCTCGTGGTCTGTCAGCTCCGTCGTTCCCACGCAATCCGCGAGTCCCAGGTGCTGCAGGAGGCGGGCGGCAGTGACGCGCAGCTCAGCACGATAGCTGAGAGCATGTCCCGCAGCTCGATGGCTGGGCAGCCCTTACGCGTGAAGCAAATGTGGCATTTCCCAAAAAGTTCTCTTTTTCATATCGGGCTTTTCCCATCAAGCATGGGTATTTATCCCCATGATGAGCACGGCACCAGCGATTTTCGAACCAGTATCGGACTCCAAAGAAGCCGCGACATCATTGGTGCCAGTACGCGCACGCTGGTCCGCCAGCGGCTGCGGCCCTGCTACGAGAGTGGATGAAGCTCGTTCCAGAGGAGGAAGGAGCTTGGATGTTCGCCTCTGAGAATCCCGACACACCGCTCCGGTTGGAGAATCTTTGGCGACGCCACTTCAAGCCTAAGCTCGAACCGAAGGGTCTTGAATGGGCAACCTTCCAAGTATTGCGGAGAACCCACGCAAGCCTGGGGCATGATGCAGGGATTGATACAAAGGTCGCTGCTGACCAGCGCGGCCACGGGATCGGCGTGAGTCTCGACGTCTACACCAAGTCTACATTCGCGAAAAAAATGGGCGCTGCCGATCAACTTGAGAAGGCCGTGCTCAGCGCTTAACGGAGTGTAAGTGGAGTGAAAACTGTATTTAGTCTTCCAAGTTGCCCGTAAGTTGTTGAACTGACTGGAGCGGGAGACCGGGATCGAACCGGCGACATTCAGCTTGGGAAGCTGACGTTCTGCCACTGAACTACTCCCGCCCTTTAGAATCAACTATTTAGCTCGTCATCCACTGCTTACTAGCCGCTTTACTATCCAAATCTGCTAGAATCGCCCTTCGAGGGGCTCCTGCAAACCCGCTAGGAGAAGGGGAGTGGATAGTATGGCTGGTACGCACAGCCAAACAGTCAACCTAAAACAGTATCGGCGAATCGGCGGCAAATGGCAATTCGTCCCCGTTGGTCGGGGCAAGGATGGAAAACCCGACCCGCGCTTTGTCATCATTAGTGGGGAACCCTCCAACTCCAAGGGCGGCACCTTCTACCTCGATTGGCGTGAGGACGGAAAGCGTAAGCAGAAGCCGTGCGGGACTACACCGAGGGAGGCGCTCGACGCTTGGCATCTCCAGTTAGGTGTTCTCTCCGGCACTATCGAGCAAGTCGAAGAGCTGGAAAATGAGTCGGAGACGGGCACCAGAACCATCGACACCGCGATTGCCGACTATCTACGTGACGTGAAGGCAACAAAGGGGGCGGCAACTCTCACCGCGTATGAGCGTGACCTGAAGTGGTTCGGGTCCCACTGCAAAAAAAATCTTGTCCTTCGTCTCGACCGTTCGGATGCGATGTTGCTTTTCGAAATGGGCAGGTCTGCGGGCCTCAACCAGAAAACAATTAACAAGCGAGTCATCGTCATGTTGCAAGCGATGAGAGCGGCGGGGGCATCTGTTGACCTCCGAAAGGGCGACTGGCCGAAGCCCATCGAAAAAAAGGTTGAAATCTACCAACCCGAAGAATTGAAACAGTTCTTCGCTACCTGTAATGCTGAGGAGCGTCTACTCTTCCAAGTTTTCCTTTGCACGGGATTCCGCAGCCGCGAGGTCTCAACGCTAACGTGGGCGGACATTGATTGGCGTACCGGGAAGATTGGAGTCAACCCGAAGCCCGGATTCTCTCCTAAAAACTACGAAGTTCGGAGCGTCCCGGTGCCCCACGCCTTGATTGATGCTCTCAAGGCCCGCCTAAAAGAGAGCAACTCGAATCTTGTCTTTCCTACACCGCCGCATCCAACACGTCCAAACTACGGCGGAAACGAGCAAAATGGACACATGCTCGAACTGTGCAAGACCATTGCACTCCGCTCCGGGTTGAATTGCGGCAGATGCAGGGGAACATTCAGTGCAAAGAAGGGGAAGGCCAAGAAGGAACGAGTTCAATATAGGTGCAAGGCATACCCGCGCTGTGCAAACTGGTATTTGCACAAGTGGCGGCACACATTCGCAACTCAACTGCTCCAGAGCGGACTCGACATTCGCAGCCTTCAAATCATGCTTGGGCATAAAAATATCAGCACGACCGAGAAATATTTGAAATCTCTGCGTCTGGATGACCTTAGGGACAAAATCGAGAACTCGTCACCGGCTTCGTATATGTAAGGCGAACCACTATTTTAATATCCGGGTTCACTGCCCACGAACTTTACGCGGTCACCTGCGGCTTCGAACTTCCGAGAGATGCGAGTTTCTGCTCGGAATGCGGTGCTGCGCAAAATACCCAGTCGAAAATGGCGCAATGCGTTGAGCCGCTGCCAAATGCGGGACTTCCCAGTAATATTGGCGAGACGGAGCTTCCTCAACTCAGCACTGTAAACATCTTGGTCAATCGGTGGAAGAAGCCGGTTCTAAGCGGTGGGGGAGTAGTGGTGCTCCTGTCTCTAGCATTCGCATTTCACAGCGTATTGGTGAAGTGCTGACTGTAGCCGCCGCAAGCAGCGGACTTACGATAGCTCAGTCGGCACTCTGTAGTCCCGATGATGCAGAAGGTGTTGCTTGGTGCCAAAAAGCAAGTGAAAACGGGAATGCACATGCTGAGGCCGAACTCGGATATGCGTACTCGACTGGTATGGGCGGATTACCGACCGACGCTTCAAAGGCGTTCTCCTTTGCTCACAAGTCGGCACAGGCAGGAGATGAGTTCGGACAGTCGAATCTCGGGGTTTACTATCCTGATGGCTTTGGTGTTCAGGAAGACGATTCGCAAGCAGAATACTGGCTCCGGAAAGCTGCCGAACAGGGAAATCACAACGCTCAGGAACTTCTGGCGGGACTTCCCGCAATACGCCAGCGGCGGCAGAATAATAATCTGCAACGCGGGAACGCCGAAACATTAGCGTGTCCAAGCCAGGGCCGACGCATATAAATGGCCATGGTTTGCTATATGCAGCGAGCAGGAAATCGGTAAGAAGGGGGAATGGACAATCCCCTGAGGTATTTTTCTGAGTTACGCGATCCGCGCGTAGAGC
>JBEKZG010000361.1:0-4526 GCA_049510095.1 Occallatibacter sp. | reverse complement strand
TTGCATCTTTACTCGGGGGCGACTTCCTGGCCGCGTTGGCCCATCGAACCATCCACCAGGGCCTGCTTGCGGATGCGGCGGCCATTGCGTCAAGACTGATCGGCTGGCTAGTGGCAACGGCGTTCCTTACCTTGGCCTTCGCCGTCATCTACTACTGGGCGCCCAACGTCAAAGCCCGGTGCTGGCGCTGGCTCACGCCCGGGGGCGCCGTGGGTATCGTCGGCTGGCTGCTTTCCTCGCTGGTTCTCCGCGTCTATCTCCATTATTTTCCCAGTTACTCTCGTACCTACGGTTCCCTCGGTGCGGTCATTATTCTGCTCACGTGGTTTTACATCACCGGCCTCATGCTGCTTCTCGGCGCCGAGATCAACAGCGAGATCGAAGGAGCTGCCGCAGAGATGCGTCTGGCCAGTGTTTCCAACGGGTATGGCTCGCCAAAATAGCGATTTGCCGTCGAATCAGATTGATAAACTGTGGGCACAGCGGTTGGTGTTTCGTGCAAACCCATCGCATGTTTTGCCGAGATTAGCAGCTTTTCTCTGCACCAGTGACATGGCTTAAATCGACATAAGAAAGGCTAGGTTTGAAAAATAGTGGGTCATATTTTTCAGACGCTGGTTCGTCAGGTTTCAAAGTCAATGAAGGTATCTAACTGACTGGGAAAGACTTAGTGATTGGGATATTCTTCGCATTCGTGCGATTTTCCTTTGTAATATATTGAAAATAAACATGATATTGGCAGAAGTGGCGGGAGTCGAACCCGCACTGAGCATTGAAAACACGCAACTTGTTCATTCTCGGGTTGCTGTATCCTCCCGGCAAAGCGCCAGAATCGGGGCCACGAATGCCCACTCCTCCTATGTCGCGTCGCTTGCATACCCCAACTTGTTCGCTTCGAGCATCGCTCCACCGTCACCCATCGCAACCGCGACGATCGCTAAAGGCAACGGGAGATCCCCCGCCTCTGGCGGGGTGGCAGTCGTTGTTTGACTTTTCCGGTAGTCCATCCAAGAAACTCCAGACGTGAGCCGACCAAAGCACACGTCAAGGAGAAACAGGATGGACCGAGTTGAGAGTTTAAGCCACTCCGTATGGGAGTGCAAATACCATGTGGCGTTTATCGCCAAGTGTCGTCGCAAGGCGTTGTATGTGCAATTGCGGCCTCACCTTGGCGAAGTATTTTGTCGCTTGGCCGAACAGAAAGAAAGTCGTGTTCTGGAAGGGCACTTGATGGCGGATCACGTACATATGCCTCTTTCGATTCCGCCGAAGTACGCAGTTTCGGAGGTGGTTGGCTTCATTAGGGGCAAGAGCGCAATTCACTTGGCCCGGACGTATGGCGAGCACAAACAGAATTTCACAGGGCAACACTTCTGGGCGCGCGGTTATTTCGTGTTGACGGTGGGCGCGATGAGGCGTAGATACGGGAATACATCCATAACCAGGAGGCAGCGGATAAGCGCCTGGACCAACTGTAGACGTGGAACTAGCCACCGAAGGCTGGTCACAATCACGCCGGGGCGCGTTAGCGACCCAGCTCAAGCCGCTTTGAGCGGCTCACAACCTAAAGCCCCAACTCTGCTGGGGGATATTTACAGCCACGCTCAGACGAGGACTTCATTCGGGAGGCTGAAGCCTCCCGCTCCTTCCGAACTTAACGGCCAGGTCTGGGCGCAGAAATTCGTATCTATGCAAATCGGCGCTCTGTTATGCTTCCCCTGCGGTTTTCCCCTACTGAAGTTCAATCCAGTTCATTTCAGCGAGGTCTAGATGACAACTGTTGTTGCCGCCCCGGTGGTGTCCGAAGTTACTGCACCTGTGACACCCGAGCGTATTTTGCAAATGGCGTGGGGCTATGCTGCGCCGCTGGCTCTTGAGGCGGCTATCCGCCACCATGTTTTCGACGTGCTGGATGAGGGGCCGAAGAGTCTCCAGGAGGTGAGCCATGCTACGGGCGCGTCCGAGCGCGGCCTTGCGGCGGTGATGAATTTTCTTGTGGGCCTCGATTTTCTGCGCAAGGACAGTGAGGGCAACTATCGCCTGGCGCCGGAGAGCGCTGCATTTCTGGTGAGCACGAAGCCGGGATTCATGGGCGGGCTGATCCGCCATACCAGCGAACAACTTCTGCCCAACTGGCTGCAGTTGAATGCGGTGGTCGCTACGGGCAAGCCGGCCAAGGCCGTGAATCGGCAAGGGCCGGGCAGCGAATTCTTTCATGAGTTCGTGAACGACATTTTTCCGATGAGCTATGGGGTTGCGCAGGAACTGGCGGGGCATCTTGATCTGAGCGCCGCGGGAACGGCGAGCGTGCTTGACCTTGCCGCGGGTTCGGGCGTATGGGGTATCGGGCTGGCGCAGAGTTCAGCGCAGGTTCGTGTTACCGCGGTGGACTGGCATGGCGTGATTCCGGTGACCCGGGCGACGGTTGCGCGATTTAGGCTTGCGGACCGCTTCGAATTTGTAGGGGGCGACCTGCTGGAAGTGGAGTTCGGCAGCGGTTACAACGTGGCGACGCTTGGGCATATACTGCACAGCGAAGGCGAGGGACGCAGCAAGGCTCTGCTGAAGAAGACGTTTGATGCGCTGGGGTCCGGAGGGACGATTGCGATTGCGGAGTTCCTGGTGAATGCGGACAGGACGGGGCCGGTGAATGGGCTATGCTTTGCGATCAACATGCTCGTGAATACGGATTGCGGCGATACGTACTCGTTTGAGGAGATCAGCGCGTGGCTTGGCGAGGCGGGTTTTGTTGATGCGCGGACGCTGGCTACGCATGGGCCTTCTCCGCTGATATTGGCTAGGAAGCCGTAGGGGCGCGAAAGCGCAGCGGGGAGGTGCGATCCTATGGCGCCGTCCGTACGGGACTCTAGCTGCATTTTGGTTGCGCGTTCCCAGCGCTAAAGCGCTGGGCTAACAAACACTGCGCCTACGGCGCGCCCATTCAGAACATGAACGACCATCTTTGTGGCGAACGCGGACTTGTATGATGAGAGTGCTGGAGGGAGGAATTATTTATGAGCGCATCGATTTATGACATTCCGGTGAAGAAGATTAACGGGACGGACGCGTCGCTGGCGGAGTTCAAGGGGGAGGTTCTGCTGGTGGTAAACGTGGCTTCGAAGTGCGGGTTGACGCCGCAGTATGAAGGCCTGGAAAAGCTTTATGAGCAGTACAAAGGTCGGGGGTTGGTGATTGCGGGGTTCCCTGCCAACGACTTCAAGGCGCAGGAGCCGGGGACGAACGAGGAGATTCAATCATTTTGCACGTTGAATTACGGTGTGCAGTTTCCGCTGTACGACAAGATTACGGTGGTGGGGGAAGAGAAGCATCCGTTGTACGCGGCGCTGACTGCGGCGCAGCCCAAGGCTGTGAGCGTGAACGAGGTTCCTTTTCGCGAGAAGCTGAAGGGGTATGGGATTGAGGCGCTGCCCGAGCCGGAGATCACGTGGAACTTTGAGAAGTTTCTGGTGAGCCGGGAGGGCGATGTGGTGGAGCGGTTCGCGCCGGATACGCAGCCGGATGCGCCGGCGCTGGTTGCGGCGATTGAAGCGGAGTTGGCGAAGGCGTAGTCTTCGAAGGCGGGATTCCGTCGTTCTCGATTGAGTGCTGAGGTATCCCACCCATCGCGCGATAAGGCTGCGCGATGGATGGGGCACAGGGCTACGTCGCTTGGTAGAGCTAATGGTATTCTCAAGCCATGTCCGAGGACGTTTCCCCTGCGCCCGATCAAGTTGAGCCTTCACACGCTAACCTGCTTGAACACGCAGCGTCTTCCTATCTGCGCTCGGCGCGGCATCAGCCTGTGCGGTGGCATGCATGGGGTGAGGCGGCGTTTGCACGGGCACAGGCGGAGAACAAGCCGATACTGCTGGACATTGGCGCGGTGTGGTGCCACTGGTGCCATGTGATGGACCGGGAGTCGTATGAAGACCCGGAGATGGCGGCGGTGATCAATGAATATTTTGTGGCGATGAAGGTGGATCGCGACGAGCGGCCCGATGTGGATGCGCGCTACCAGGCCGCGGTGGCGGCGATCAGCGGGCAGGGTGGATGGCCGCTGACGGCGTTTCTGACTCCCGATGGGCGGCCATATTTTGGGGGCACGTACTTTCCGCGAGACGACCGGTATGGGCGGCCGGGGTTTGGGCGGGTGCTGCTGACGATGGCGCAGGTGTGGCGCGAGCGGCGGGATGAGGCGCTTGAGTCGGCGGGCAGCGTGATGTCCGCGATTGAGCACAACGAGAGCTTTTCAGGGCGTGGCGGGGAGTTGACGCTGGGGCTGGTGGACAAGATTACGGGGTCGTCGCTGGGGCAGTTCGATGCGCGGAACGGCGGGTTTGGATCGCAGCCGAAGTTTCCACATCCGGCGGTGCTGGATTTGCTGTTGGAAGTGGCGATGAACCGCGGGAACGAGAAGGCGCGCGAAGCATTTTGCACGACGCTGGAGAAGATGGCTAACGGGGGCGTTTACGACCAGCTGGCGGGAGGGTTTCATCGCTACAGCGTGGATGAGCGCTGGGGGGTTC
>JBEKZG010000360.1:0-4535 GCA_049510095.1 Occallatibacter sp. | reverse complement strand
CGATCGACAAGAACAACCGCAGGTCCTTCGGCTCCCTGCGCTTCGCTCCGGTCGCTCAGGAAGACAGTTTTTGGGGAGGGAAAGATTGTTGGGCAGGCGTTAGCTCGCCCTCCCACTTCGCTACTACGGCGGCGGCCATGCAGTTGCCGATTACGTTCATGGCGGTGCGGCCCATGTCCATGAGCGTGTCGATGCCGAGGAGCATTAAGACGGCGGCGGCGGGGATCTGGAAGGCGTTTGAGGAGACGGAGCGGCTGGGGTGGGCTACGGGGAAGCGGCCCAAAATGATTGCGATTCAGGCGGCGGGTTGCGCGCCTCTTGCGCGGGCGTTCGACCAGGGCGCGGCGGTGAGCCGAATGTGGGAGAACGCGCATACGTTTGCCTCTGGGCTGCGGGTGCCCAAGCCGTATGGGGACTCGATCATTTTGGAAATTGTGCGGGCGTCTGGCTGCGTGGCGCTGGCGCTGACGGACGATGCGATTTTTGCTTCATTGAAGGACTGGGCAGCGCGTGAGGGGCTGCTGTTGTCGCCGGAGGGCGCGGCGGCTACAGCGGCGTACGACCACTTGCTCAGGACGGGATTTTTGACGGCGCAGGATCGGGTGGTGCTGTTCAATATCGGATCGGGGAATAAGTACACCGACGTGCTGGCGGCGAAGTTGAGAGAACAGGGAGCGTTTCAGGCGCTGGAGAACCCGATCGTGCAGAACTAGCTTGTTGAATTCGGCGTCGAGCTGGTCGTTGTGCTGGAGGTTGAGCTGGGCGTGGACGCAGGCGCGCTGGACGAGGATTCGTTCGACTTGGATTCGCTCGACTTGGATTCAGACTTGGAATCGGACTTGGTTTCGGAGGCCGAGGTCTCCTTCCTGGAGTCGGAGTCGGAGTCGGAGGATGACGAGGAACTCTTGCTGGCGTAGTCGTTGACGTACCAACCGGCGCCTTTGAAGCTCAGGCCGGGAGCGGTGAGCGGGCGCTCCAAAACTCCATGGCACTTGGGGCATTCGCTCTCCGGCTCGGCGGAGAAGTTCTGGATCTTTTCAAACTTGTGGCCGCACTGGGTGCAGCGATAGGCATACAACGGCAAGGTATTCGTACCTTCCAGATAAGAAATAACTGCTTTATCCATTGTACCGGCAGGGCGGCAAATTGTTCGCAAATTGCCGCCCTGCCGTGAACTGCGGCTGAGGGCCGGGAAATTATTTGACGGCGATGGGCACGCGGGCGATGTGGTTTTCCCAGGCCAGGGTCAAGATTCCCATCTTTCGGCGGGTGGCGGTGATGGTGTATTTCAGGTTCTCGATGGGCTGCGGCGGCACGTTCATGGTCATGGGCACGCGGCCCAGGTCTTTCGATGGGTCGTAGACGGTGCCCCACTGGCCGGTCTGCGTGTTGACGATGAGAACCCAATTGTCAGGGTCGGAAACGTCAACATAGAGAGTGTAGTCGCCTTTGGGAACGGCGAGGGAGCCGATTTCGAGGTCGGCGTCGGTGTGCAATGCGGTGGCGGCGTTGGCGCCGGCGCGCCAGACGGGATAGGTCTTATCCTTGCCGATCTGGCCTTCTTTGGTGAAGAGATGGCCGGCGCGGCCGTTGACCCTGGGTGAACTGTAGGTGATGGTGATGGTTTTGCCGTCGATAGTGCCGGTCTCAGTGGCGGCGGGGCTCTTGGGCGGGGGCTTGGGTGCGGGGGTCTGGGCGGAGAGGAAGGTTACTGCGAGGAGCAGCCCGGTACAGGCGAGAAGACGATTCATGGCGATGATTCTCCTTTTTGGCGAAGTCGCGTGTAGAGATGGACGCGGCGACGGGATGATTGTCGCACTGGATGGCGGGGTTGGGGAACTGGGTGGGGATTGGCCGGGAAGGCCGGACATGGCGGCTGCTATGATGCGGCGCAGGTATTGCATGCGGCAGAGACACGATCACGTATCGGCTGGTGAGAGATTTCGGGCGGCGCTGCGGGACGAAAAGCCGCTACAGGTGGCGGGCGCCATTAACGCGTACACGGCGCGGATGGCGGAAGCTACAGGATTCAAGGCGCTCTATCTCTCGGGCGGGGGCGTGGCGGCCAACTCACTGGGGATGCCGGACCTGGGGATTAGCACGCTGGACGATGTGCTGACGGACGTAAGGCGGATTACGGGTGCCACCGATGTGCCCCTATTAGTGGACATCGATACCGGATGGGGTGGGGCGTTCAACATTGCGCGGACGATCCGGCAAATGGAAAAGGCGGGCGCGGCGGCGGTGCATATTGAGGACCAGGTTGGCCAGAAGCGCTGCGGGCACAGGCCGGGCAAGGAGCTGGTGGCTGCCGGAGAAATGGTGGACCGCATCAAAGCCGCCGTGGATGCACGGAACGATGAGCAGTTTGTGATTATGGCGCGAACGGATGCGTTGGCGAACGAGGGTCTGGCGGCGGCGATTGAGCGGGCTCAAGGCTATGTGGCCGCGGGTGCGGATATGATCTTTGCCGAGTCGGTCACAGAGCTGGGGCAGTATGCGGAGTTTCGCAGGGCGGTGGGTGTGCCGATATTGTCGAACATTACGGAGTTTGGACAGACGCCGCTTTGGACGCGCGAGGAACTGAAGGACGCGGGCGTGGATATTGTGCTCTATTGCTGCGCGGCGTACCGGGCGATGAATGCGGCGGCGCTGAAGGTGTATGAGGCGATCCGCGCGGAGGGGACGCAGAAGAGCGTGGTGCCGCTGATGCAGACGCGGGCTGAGCTGTATAAGTACCTTGACTATTACGGGTATGAGAAGAAGCTGGATGAGTTGTTTGCTAAGGGGAAAGATTAGATAACCGCCGTCTTCTTTAATCGGGGTGTTGCTCGCTAATTTTTCTTTCAACATATGCGCATCCGAAAGGGAATGGGATGGGAATCGCTCCAAATGAAACTGGGATAATTGGCTCCTGGATTATGGTCAAGGGTCAAATGACCGAGGACGATGCATGTCGCCGGATAAACTCGCTCCTCGCGGCCGATCTGCAATACGTTGCTACCACAAATGACGGTTGGGAAAAGCTCTATCGGGACAAACGAGATGGAAGGTATTGGGAACTCACCTATCCAAATGGTGAAACGCAAGGCGGAGGCCCGCAGGCCTTACTTCTTTCAGACCTCGACAAAGCAAAAGAGAAATACAATGTTTTCTTATGAGTGAAGGGTCTGTTTCGAGTACAGCTTTCAAACCGAAAAAATCGGTGGCGTTGTCGGGAACGCCGGCGGGGAATACGGCGCTGTGCACGGTGGGGCATAGCGGGAATGATCTGCACTATCGCGGGTACGACATCAAGGACCTGGCGGCGCACTGCGAGTATGAGGAAGTGGCGTACCTGCTGGTGCATGGGAAGCTGCCGAATGCAGCGGAATTGGCTGCCTATAAGGCGAGCCTGCGGCCGTTGCGGAGTTTGCCGGCGGCGGTGAAGCAGGCGCTGGAATTGCTGCCGCCGTCGACGCATCCGATGGATGTGCTGCGGACGGGCGTGTCGGTGTTGGGATGCGTGTTGCCGGAGGGTGCGGCGCATGACGATGCGGGGGCGCGGGCGATTGCGGATACGCTGCTGGCAAGCCTGAGTTCGATGCTGCTGTATTGGCACCACTACGCGCGCAATGGACGGCGGATAGAGGTGGAGCGTTTTGAGGACTCGATAGCGGCGCATTTTCTGCATTTGCTGCATGGGGAATCGCCGCGGGCGGAGTGGGTGGCGGCAATGCAGACTTCGCTGATTTTGTATGCGGAGCACGAGTTCAATGCATCGACATTTACGGCGCGGGTGATTGCGGGGACGGGGTCGGATTTGTACTCGTGCATTGCTGGGGCGATTGGGGCGCTGAAGGGGCCCAAGCATGGGGGCGCGAACGAAGTGGCGCTGGAGATTCAGCAGCGGTATGCGTCGGCGGATGAGGCGGAGACGGATATTCGGCGGCGTGTGAGCGACCGCGAGGTGATTATCGGGTTCGGGCATCCGGTGTACACCATCAGCGATCCGCGAAGCGACATTGTGAAGGAAGTGGCGCGGGGTCTGGCGGCTGAGGCTTGCGACACTCGGCTGTTTGATGTAGCCGAGCGGATTGAGAGCGTGATGATGGATGCCAAGCGGATGTTTCCAAATCTGGATTGGTACTCGGCGGTTGCTTATCATCAGATGGGGATTCCTATTGATCTGTTTACGCCCTTGTTTGTGATTGCGCGGACGGCGGGGTGGAGCGCGCACGTGATTGAGCAGCGGCAGGATGGGAAGATTATTCGGCCTTCGGCTAACTATACGGGGCCGGAGGATTTGACGTTTGTGCCGATTGAGGAGCGGGGTTGAGAGGACAGCGAGTCAGCAGGTCAGCGAGTTAGCAAGTCAGCGCGCCAGCGACGGTGAATCTGATTGACTCCAAGTCTCAGAATTGAGAACTGGGCACCCGGAATTCAACGAGGAGTTTGATTGTCATCGCATATTAGTAATGAACGTCCGGCGCCGGATAAGGTCTTAACCGATATCGCCGACTATGCGCTGAGTTATGAGATAGACAGCGCGTTAG
>JBEKZG010000036.1:0-13285 GCA_049510095.1 Occallatibacter sp. | reverse complement strand
GCAAACTCTCGATCTTGCCCACATCGATTCCCGCTCCCTTGGCGTCCAACTGGAACAGGCGGGATTTGAGATTGTAGCTGCCGGTGGCTGAAACCTTGCCAGCCTCATCATTCACCGTGATGGATGCGAGCTTGACGACCTGATTGGCCAAGGTTCCCTGCGCCCGCAAGCTGGCAATCGGCTCGCCGTAGGCGCTGCCGCCGTCCAACTGGACCCAACCGGAGCCGACAAGGGCATGCACGGAACCATCGAGTTGAGCCATGGCGTCGAGCGTGCCGGCGATGGGCAGATTCTGGCCGGTCAAAGGGAGTACGTCTTCGATAGCGACCTTGTCTGCGCGGGCGTGGAGGTGAAGCGAGGAGTTGGCATCGAATGCCGGCACGCCCTGGCGGCCGGGGCTGGAATCGAGCGTACCGTCGAAGGAGATTTCAGATTTACCGCGCTGCATCTGGCCGTGAAGGATGGTAATTCTGCTTGCCGTATAGCTTCCGGTTGCCTGGATGGTATCCCAGTGGATGAATTGTGGCTGGGAGGTTTGCGGCGCCAGTGGCTTCGGATGGACCTTCCTGTCAATTTGGGCTAGTTGAACGGGCTGTACCGGCACCATTTCAATTGAGATTTGCGTGGCTTTGAGACTTCCGGCCAGGTGGGGATCGACGAGCGAGCCGGTCCACGATCCCTGGAAGTCGCCCTGCCCGGCGAGGGCGACCGGCAACGCGGCGACGCCGAACTTGCCATAGCGGGTGAAGTGCAGGTCTCGGAGCACGGTGTCGAATTCCCAGAGGTTGTGTGAATGAAATTCGATGGAGATACCCGAGGGGCTGGAGAGGGGATAGGCACCGAGACGGCCGTGAGCCTCCAATTCGCTGGCGAGGGTATGCAACTCCAGTTTGCGCAGATCGACGGCGCCGTCACGCTGGGTGTAGGTGGCGTCCACTGTTCCGAAGGCGGGAACTTCCGCAGCCGCGGGCTGCGCTGAAGGGCTGAGGTTGAACAACGCGCCGACCTCAAGGGTGGCGGTGTCGCCATGGGACCATTTGGCCGTGGCTGGACCGTTTATCCGGGTGTCGAGGCCGAGGCGTTGGAAGGGCCGCTGGCCCACCATGTCAAGAAGAGTATCGAGCGCAACGTCTTTGAACCTGGCCGTCACTTTGCCGTTGACCGGAATGATGATTGGGGCTGGACGGGGAAGGGTGGAGGGGTTGCGGTCGGCGGGGGCCCGTATGACGGCAATGCCCGGATTGCGCATGGTCGCGGATGAGGACATGATGGGCAACCAGGGGTTGAGGTCGACTTCGCCTTCAAGTTGGCCGCCCTGACGCAGGCGAGCGACGATGGAGGAAATCAACAACTGCCTGGGATCGGCATGGACGTGGGCATCCAGACCCACGCCTGTGGCAACGACGCCGGTTCCGATGTACGATCCGCGGTCAACGTGGACGCTGCCGTCCGACCGGAATTCTCCACCCACGCCCGCACTGTCGAGATCGAGGCGCGCGATGCCCTCAGGGGCGAAGGAATAGCCGAAGATGGGCTCCAGCATTTCCATGTCAAGGTCACCGGCGATTTTGGCCTGCCAGCGGGGCTGGGCAAAATTGTCGAGTTTGCCGGAAATCTCCAACGTATGTTCCTGGGAACGAAGGCTGCTTTTGCTATGGGCCTCGGTGGTGAGGCGAAGTGAACGCAAATAAACCGCGGAACGTGTGAGGTCAAGCGTGGCCTGAATGTGGCCGTGTACCGGTTGCTCACCGTCGCGCGAGAGGTTCAGATCGGCGGCTGCGGCTTCGATGCGATAGCTTTCGGGCGATGCTTCAGACGGAGATGCGGCGGGCGGAGATGTGGCCGTGGAAATTCCGGGGATTTTTGGAGTGGCGGCGATGTAACGAAGAAGCAGGGAAACGTCAGTGGCCTGGAGATCGAGCAGCGCAAACCGATTCTGGAAGTCGAAGGTGGTGGCACGGTTTTCGTAGTCCAGGACGCCTTGTTCGATGGAGACATGGCCGGCTTTGGCGTCGAACAGTGTATCGAGCGAGGGATTGGCCGGTTTGGCGGGCCTGCGCGGATGAGGCTGATTGGTCGTGCCGTCCGGATAAACGATGAGGTGGAACTGAGGGCGGGAGATATCCAGATCGCGGAGTAAAATGTGCGGGCTCAAAATGTCGAGTACGTAGAAGCGCACGCGCAGGCGATCGATCCGGGCGTAGGGGGCTTCGCCGGGAGCTTCAAGCCCATGAATGACCAGACCATCCGCGTCGGCTTCGAGATTGAGCAGATCCCAGTGAAACGAGGCAATCTCAACCCGTCCGCCGAAGACCTGTTCTATATGGGCAATCAAGCGCTCCCGGACGAAGTTCTCGAAGCGAGTGGAGCCTAAGAAGAAGTAGAGGCCGATGGCCGCAGCGACCAGCAAGGCGGCCAGTGCAGCAAGAGAAAGAGGTAGATGGCGAAAGAAGAAGCGGCGCAGACGGCTCGGGCGCGCCGTGCTGGACGGTGAGGGCGAGGCGGAGGAATCGGGAGAGATGGGCGGAGGTTCGCTCACTGGTTGCCTCCTTCCGGTGCCTGGGCCGGTGCTGGGGTGCCGGGCGGGGCTGGGGTTTCGTTTGTGGGGGCTCCGGGGGGTGGGGCTTCGAGCGTGGGGGCTTCCAAGGTTGGATCGAGCACTTCCACATCGCCCTGCCTGCGCAGGTCCTCGAGCCAATCATCGAACATGACGTTGACCCTTTGCTGGAGCAGGATCTCTTCAATGCGCGCGGATACATCGGTCAGCTTTGGGATTGATTCGCCGTGAGTGTACTCAGGCACCAGCTTGTCGTGGTAGTAGGTTTCAATCTCCTGCGGGGTAATGCGGATGCCGGGACGGAATCGCCGCTCAATGAAGCCAAGGATTTCGAGCCGATAGCGCAGGTAGCTCTCCACACGTTCCGGTTTGAGTCCGTGCGCGGCCAGGAATGCTGCCCATCCGGCAGCGGATGCGCAGTTCTGGCGGATACAGGGCGGGATTTCTGTGCGAAGTTCCATCAGGCGTGCGTTCACTTCAGCCTGGGTGGGATTCGCGGACTGTTCGTCTTCCTGGCGAATTTGCTGCTGAATGAGGGATCGGGCGATCAATTGCTCCATTGCCCGTTTGCGCGTAAGGGCGCCGAGCCCAGCGTTGCCGGGATCGAGAACCGAAATGCGGATTTCGTCGTCGATGTCGCTGTAGAGAATGGCGTGGTTATTGACGACAGCAACTACCTTGTCGAGGATCACGGGCGACGAGGCTGACGAAGATGCGGAATCGGCCGACTGCGCGCAGGCGGGAGTTGCCGTGAGAGCGCCCAGGCACACAGCCACGATGAAAAGGCGTAAAGGTTCTGCCGCCCCAGGGGGCGCGCTTCTGAACCGGATTGGAGACGAGGAGTGCATCAGAAGGTCTGTCCCAGGCTGAAGAAGAAATTGAAGTGGCCTGCTTCGCCCACGTGGGGGTCGGAGGCCGCTTGTGAAAGCGAGTAGTTATAGGCTACCGGATAGATGGGCGTATTCAGGTTATAGCTGAAGTCAAAGCGAAGCGGACCGATGGGGGTGTGGTATCGCAAGCCGACTCCCGGTGCGTGAGAGAAGTAGTTGAAGTTGCAGGGACCCTGCCAACCGGTGGAGGTGACGGGGCCGGGGCTCTGAGTGGTGGGAATTGCGAGTACAGCTTCGGGGTTCTTGCAACTGTCGCGGTCGGGCTGGCGGGTTCGGATGACGCTGGCCCAGGCATCGGAGGCGTTGGTGAAAATGTTGCCCATGTCGTGGAAAAGCACGAAGCTGACGGTGTCGCCGAGCCAGGGCAGCGTAGTCGGAGGCAGGCGCAACTCAGTGCTGTTGGCCAGGGCGCCGGCGCCGCCGATGGGGTATCCAGTTTCCGGATCACGAGGACCAGCGGCGTTGACGGAAAAGCCCCGGAGCGCGGTGGGTCCGCCGGCGAAGAGGCGTTCGGGCAAGGGAATCAACTCCTCTTCAGGAGTTCCGAAAGCGCGCTCCTGGCCGTAACGGGTGTTGCGTGCGAGGACGAAGCGGCCCTTGTCGAAGCTGAAATAACTGGAGTTTGAGACGTCGAGGCGGTTGAACTGGGCCTGCGCGCCGAAAAACCTGTCGGAAAGAAACTCCTGAATGCTGGTGTAGGTTCCGCGGTGGGGATCGAGGGGCGAGTCGCGCGTGTCGCGAATCCAGGTAAGGGCGGGGCCGGCAACACGGGTCGCGGTCGATTCTTCCGTGATTTCGCCGGGTGCAACCTGGAGGCTGTTGGCCTGCACCTTGACGCGGCGGAAGTTCAATTGATAGACGAAGGTGTTTGCCCTGTTCAGGAAGCCGCCGGGCGTATCGAAATGCTCGGTTGCGCGCACGCTTCCCTCGAGTTTGGAGGCGACGTAGGTGGTGACGTCGAGGCTGTTAGCATAGCCGGCTGAGAAATCGAGCCTGAAGTTGCGGTTGTTCTGGAAATGGGGATCTTCGAATAGCAGGTCGACCTTCTGCTCGAGCAAGCCGTAGGTGCCCTGCAAAGAGGCGGAAAGCTCGCGGCCGAATAGATTGTTGCGGGTGATGGCGCCGAGCACGCGGGGGCTGACACCGGTCTTGCCCGCTGTATTGCAAGGTGCGCCGGAGAGAATGATAAGGCCGCAGTTGTAGTGCGGTGTGCCGGTTTGGGCCTCGAAACCGCCGCCGTAGGTGAGCGCCCAGCGCCGCGCCTCAGTGAGCTGGAGGAGGACTGTTTTTTGCTCGTCCCCTCCGTTTGGATTCTCGACTGCGGTGTTGACTTCATTGAAGAGAGCCAGTTCGTAAAGGTTTCGCTGAGTGTCCATGAGAGCGGACTGGTTCAGCGGGTCACCAGGATGCAGAGTGACGGCGCGGGCCACCGTGTCAGGACGCGTGGAGCGCAGCCCAGCGATCAGCACATTGCGCACAAAAACCTGCTGGCCCTCGGCGATGTGAAAAACGACGTCAACCTTGCTGGGGTCTGCCGGCTCAATCTGCTGGGTCACCTCCACCTGTACCTGGCGGAAACCGCGGCTGAGATAATCGGAGAATATTGCGTCGCGGTCCCCGGCAAGGTTCTGGGGAGAAAGCAATTGGCCAGGAGCGGAGTTCAGCAAGGTTGTGAGCTTTTGGGTGTCCGCGTGCGCGTTCCCTTCGAGGCGGACCGTGCCTACCCGCAGTTGCGAACCTTCTTCGATCCGATAGACGAGCGTAAGGGGAGCGGCGGCGTTGCGACCCGCGATGACAGGGGTCCCTGTCCCTTGGGTTGCCGCGGCATCTGTCTCAGAAGTCACCTTCACTTTGGAAAAGCCGTTGTTCTGGTAGACGGCCTGCAAAGCGCCGATGTCCGCTGAAACCAGGGCCTGGCTATAGGCGCCGTGGCGATCAAGCGTGTCCGCGGCGTGGACGCTAAGCAGCTCTTTCAGTGTTGCGGAATCGAAGTAGTGGTTGCCGGTGACTGACACGCGTTCCACACGGCGGCGGGGCCCCAATCGGACCTTGTAAAGAATGACCACCTGGTCAGCGCCGGTGGTTTGCCGCTCGTGTTCAACCTTGACGTCAAAGTAGCCCAGACGCTGGTAGAAATCGCGGAGGCGGCGATTGCCTTCATTCAACAGATCGTCGTCGACGGTGCCCTCTTCATAGATGGGTATCAGGCGCTTGATGCGGTCCGAGTCCATTTTGACACCCTCCACCAGTACTTTGACGGTGGGACCGCGATTGGAAGAGAACCGAAAGTCGTCCCTGCTGGTGGCTGGAACGTATTGTTTAGCTTCGAGCTTGATTTCAGCCTCGAGCCGATCCTCTTTCTGGTAATGCTTAAGGACCCCGTCGAGGGCTTTGCTGTCCGTGTCATGGTCGACGCGGGAGCCGGCTCTCAAGTGAGCATGGCGACGAAAATCCGGGACGGTCATGCCGGAATCGCCGACGACCTGCACCGCTCCTACGCGGGCTTGCGGGCCACTGACCACGCGAAATGCGACGTCCACGAGTTGTTCCTGGGGGTGGGGCGTGAGTGTATGAGCGATGGTGGGCTGGTTGTAGCCGTTATCGGCCAGGGTGCGGGTCATCAGGGCAATCGCCTGGTTCAGCCTGGCTGCGGTATAACGGGTTCCTGGGGTAAGCTGGCCGGCGCGCTGCAACTGGGTATTCAAGGTGGCTCCCTTGGCGCCGTCTACGCTTACGGTCCCGATGAATGCACGGGGCACCCCGTGAAAGACCAGTTCCAGGCCGTCTCCCTGAGGCGAGGCTTCGACATCGACGTTGTCGTAGAGGCCGGTGGCAAACAATTGACGCAAGCTGGCTTTCAGGTTTTCGCGATTCAGCGGCGCCCCCTCGGTCTGGGCTAGGTGGCCGGGAAGGGGAGCAAGCAGGGCGGGGCCGACGCCTTCGAACGAGATGCGGCGAACGGGCAGGCCTTCAAACCGGTCAATCTGGTCTTGATGCTCCCGGCTTTGCGGCTGGGGACCAGGATTGCCGGAATCGCGGCCCTGTTCACTTGCCCCTCGGAGCTCCGTGGTTTTTTCGCCGGCTGGCGCGTTTAACATGGCTGCCGGAATGCCAGCAGCGCGGTCAGGCGGCCGCATTTGACACAATGCGCCGTTTCTCCCCTGGACAGCAAGCTGGAGAGCAAAGCCGACGCATGCGAGCAAGACGCCGCGTCTCATCCGTTGGCCGCTCTGCCCCACCGGCATTGCCTTCAATACCATATCTCCCTGAAAACACGGGAACCCAGGCCCCGTTTCGCGCTCGAACCGCATCCAAGCGAAGGGATGAACATTTCTGGCCTCGGTCGTATTCGCCGAAGCTTCGCAAATTGAACCACTTCCCCTTATACTAACGAGGAAAGGAGGCCCGGCGCAGCGGAACCCGGGCACAGACCTTTCCTCAAAGGATGTGCATGCCTCAATCGAGCCTCCCCACGCAACCGTCCGATCCGGCATCTGAAGCGACTGGAGCGCAGACGTATTCCCGGACAGCCGAGGCACCGACGCCGGCGACCGGATACAATTCGCCGGAGGCGGAGACTCTGGCCCGAGCGCAGAGCGGCGATCATCAAGCATTCGCACAACTTTACTCTCTCCATAAGAGACGCATCTATTCCTTATGTCTGCGCATGGTGGGGAACACCGCAGAGGCCGAAGACCTGACGCAGGAAGCATTTCTTCAGCTGCACCGCAAGATTGCCACCTTTCGCGGCGACTCGGCCTTTTCGACTTGGATGCACCGGCTGGCAATCAATGTGGTGCTGATGCACCTGAGACGAAAAGGCCTTTCGGTGATCTCACTGGACGAAGCGATGGAACCTGCTCCAGAAGAGGGACCAGGACGAAGTTTCGGCGGCCCCGACCTGAACCTGACCGGGGCAATTGACCGGCTGGCCCTGGAACGCGCGGTCAACGATTTACCCGCGGGATACCGGTTGATCTTCGTGCTTCACGACATCGAAGGGTACGAGCATAATGAAATTGCTTCCATGCTCGACTGCTCGATTGGTAACAGCAAGTCCCAGTTGCACAAGGCGCGGCTCAAGCTTCGAGATGCTTTGCGGGCCGGTTCCGGGCAGGAGGCTCAGCGATGACCGAAGAGCGGAACAATATGAGTTGTGCCGAGTTTCAGGCGCAATTGCCTGAACTGATCGGCAGCGGAGAGGACGTTTCTTCTAATCCGCATGTGCGGAATTGCGAGCTTTGCAGCGCATTGATGGCTGACCTGGAAACTATCGCTGAGGCTGCCCGCCAGCTGTTTCCGATTGTCGAACCGCCCGACAAGGTTTGGGACCAGATCGAAATGGCGATCAGGGACGAAGGCGGCGGGCTCGAATCCGCCTGATCTGGAAACGGGGCAGCTATGCCGCTCTGTCCGACCTGTTCTCACATTCTTTTGGCTTTGGCCGATAGACCCTTCAAGCAACGGCGCATCTAAGCCGGCAGCAGGCTCGGGCACGCTGCCGGTCGGGGTGGAGTCTGCGCAGACGTGAGTTTGGACCGAAGTACGGACTGGAGGCGCGTTTGGGGAACCCTGCGCGGAGCCAGACCGTATGAAGTGGAGGTACGGATGCAGATCGAAAGGGACAAGGGATTAGGGCAGGATCTCCGGAAGATGAGATTCCTGAAACTTTTGGAGGTCTGCGTGGTCTAATGAAGATAAGTTGATACGAGGACACTCAATGTCAAACCAGTTGCCAACTCCGCAGTCACCGAGAAATTCAGCCCAGAAAGAAAGTGCGGCCTTGCGCAGGATTCCAGTTCTTCCGGTGCGGGACACCGTTTTGTTTCCTCATGCCGTGCTTCCTTTGACGGTTGGGCGCGAGAGCTCTATCCAGTTGATCGAGTCGCTGGGAGAAGCGCGGACGATTGTGGTGACGGCCCAGCTGGACGCGCGGCTGGACACACCCAAGCCCGGCGATCTGCATACGGTGGGAACTCTGGCCACGGTGCATAAGGTTGTGCGCATGCCCAACCAGAGCCGGTTCGTCTTCACGGAGGGTGTGGAGCGGGTACGGCTGGTGCGCTACTCGCAGACCGAACCCTTTCTGATGGCTGAGGTGGAGACGCTTGAGGAGCCGGCGGCGGAAGCAACTTCAGGGACTGAGGCGCTGGTTCGCAACGTGATTGAACAGTTTCAGCAGATTGTGTCGGAGTCACCGACGCTTTCAGACGAGTTGAAGACGATTGCCGCGAATATCGAGGAGCCGAGCCGCCTTGTAGACTTTGTAGCCTCTTCGCTGCCATTTCTGACAACCGACGATAAGCAGCATTTGCTGGAAACGGCGAGCATTGTGGATCGGCTGGAATTGCTGAACAAGCATCTTGCGAAAGAGATTGAGGTGCAACAGTTGCGCACCAAAATCCAGAGTGAGGTGCAGGACCAGGTGCAGCAGTCTCAGCGCGACTACTATCTGCGCGAGCAGATGAAGGCGATTCAGAAGGAACTGGGCGAGCAGGATGAGGGCCAGCGCGAGACGGAAGACCTGCGCCAGAAGATCGAAGCCGCGGGAATGCCGGAAGACGTGAAGAAAGAGGCGCTGAAGGAGCTTGCGCGGCTGCAGCGGATGTCTCCCATGGCCGCCGATTACTCGTTGACGCGCAATTACATCGAGTGGCTGGCTGTGCTTCCGTGGGCAAAGAGCTCGGGCGCCAAGATCGATATTGGCAAGGCCAAGGAGATTCTGGACGAGGATCACTACGAACTGAAGAAGGTGAAGGACCGCATTCTGGATTACCTGAGCGTACTGGAACTGAAGCCGGACATGAAGGGGCCGATTCTTTGCTTTGTGGGTGCTCCCGGCGTGGGTAAAACGAGCCTGGGAAGGTCGATTGCGCGCGCTCTGGGGCGGAAGTTTCAGCGGATTTCGCTGGGTGGAATGCACGACGAGGCGGAGATCCGAGGACATCGCAGGACGTACATTGGCGCGTTGCCGGGCCAGATTATCCAATGCATCAGGCGGGCCGAGGTGAACGACCCGGTGATCATGCTGGATGAGATCGACAAACTGGGCCGGGACTTCCGCGGCGATCCGGCGTCAGCGCTTCTGGAGACACTGGACCCGGAGCAGAACAACACATTCCGTGATAACTACCTGGATGTGCCGTTCGACCTATCGAAGGTGCTGTTCATCTGCACCGCCAACCAGCTCGACACGGTGCCTCCGCCGCTCTTGGACAGAATGGAACTGATCCCGCTGCAAGGCTACAGCGAGGAGGAGAAGCTGCATATTGCCAACCGTTACCTGATTCCGCGCCAGATCAAGGAGAACGGAATTACGACGGAGCAGATCGAGTTTCCCGAGGACTCGGTGCGGTATGTTGTGCGCCACTACACGCGCGAGGCAGGGGTAAGAAAACTGGAGCAGGTGCTGGGGACTGTCTGCAGGAAAGAGGCGCGGCGCGTGGTGGAGGGCAACACGGAAAAGCTGAAAGTAACCCGTGACGTGCTGAAGGAGTTCCTGGGGGGCATCCAGGTGCGGGTAGAAACCGAGGTGGCGGAACGGGTGAAGCGGCCGGGCGTGGCAGTGGGCCTGGCGTGGACACCGGCCGGGGGCGACATTCTCTTCATTGAGGCCAACAAAATGAAAGGGAAGGGCGGATTCACCATGACCGGTCAGATTGGCGAGGTGATGCAGGAATCGATGCAGGCCGCGCTGACCTGGGTGCGGTCGAACGCCGCAAGCCTTGGGCTGCCGGAGGACTTTACCAGGGAGATCGATCTGCACATTCACGTACCGGCGGGAGCGATTCCGAAGGATGGTCCGTCGGCAGGTGTGACGATGGCCACAGTGCTGGCGTCGCTTCTGACCGAGACGGCAGTGCGCCCGCTGACGGCGATGACCGGCGAAATCACGCTGAGCGGCAATGTGCTGCCGGTGGGCGGTATCAAGGAGAAATTCCTGGCGGCGCGCCGGGCTGGGGTGCAAACCATCATCCTGCCGGCGGAAAACCGCCAGGATGTGGAAGAGGATCTGACGCCGGAGCTGATGGAAGGTGTGGTTGTGCACTATGCCAGCCGCATCGAGGATGTGCTGACGGTGGCGCTGCCGGCATTGAATAACAGGCAGGAGACCAGACCTGCCGCGGTGGAAATTCCTGTAAGCGCGGCTGCCTGAACAACCCTGAACAACGTTGATTGACAATGAAGGGGCCGGGGTGTTTTCCGGCCCTTTTCCTTTTTGGCGATGCAGTTCGCAGTCCAGGGATTGCGGCTCTTCGAAGGGCGCGTCACCCTCCTCGGAAAACCCACATGTTTCAAAAAAATGCACCTTTCGTGCGGATTGCCTGTTGACGGCGGTGAAATTGCCGATGAATTGGACAGAATACAGTGCGCGCGAGCGCTGGAAAAGCGGAGACGATGGCGATCACTCAAGCTTGCACACCCACGATGGTTCCGTTGCACCTTTCAGGGAACACGACAGAGGCGCAAAACCGATTGCTGCAGGAGTTTCTTGGCGCAGCCTTGCAGGACGCTTACCGGACTGCGATCGAACAACTCGACCGGCAGAGCGCGCAAGCCGTGCTGGACATGGACAAGAAGCTCAAGTCCGAGGTGGCGGACCGGGTGGTGGAGATCATCCAGCGCCACACGATCAGCGACAAGTTCAAGGACGAGGAAGTAGGCTCGAATCGCTCGTATCCTCCGACCTATAGGGTTCGCCCGGTGGAGGCGCAGGTCACGGCTCTGAAGAAGCTTTTCCCCAGCTTGGGAAGCTGCAACGAGAAGCTTGCGCGGCGGCCGCTTCCGGAGGGCGCGGAGGCGTGGTTTGCCATTCCCCGCTGGCAGGCGCTGGCGCCCACCTACAACGAAGCGGTGGAGATTCTGATTGGGGTTCTGGGAACCAAGCGCCGGTTTTCCAACCGGATTATCGGCAAATTGGGCGAAAAATACCTACGGCAAAGCGAGCGGTCGAAGCTGGCGGAAAAGATTCTGGCGGAACAGCAGGAAGGGAACGACATCCTTGTGGTAGCGGCGCAAGCCGGGTTGCTCCATCGCGGATCTTCGGCTCGCCGGACGCGCGTGGCAATGGCCGGCAACGAGTATGGACTGGGCGTGTTCGCGTTTGCGAGCATGTTGTTGACGCATCCGGAGCGGCTCTCGCATGCCGACGCGCTGATGGTCGATTGCAGTGGAGACGAATACTCGGTACGAGGCGATTACACGTTCGACCGTGTTCCTTTGTTTGACTATGACATGTCCGGTATTGAGTTCAGCATCTTCTATGAAGATCGCGCCCGCAACCTATGGGGAACGCCGACCGCTTTTCTGTACAAGCTGGTGTGAAGAGGCCGGGAATAGGGAACAGGGAATAGACAAGCTGGCTGCTGTCCACTGACAGGAGCTTTCTGAGAGCGATTCCTGTTCCCGATGCTGCCGCGTCTAACAGGCAGGCGGTATTCTTGGTTCACGATGCAAGTTACGGTACTTCCGTTCGGGGTTTTGAAGGATTGGCTGGGTTCGTCGGCGGCCACGGTCGAGTTGCCGGAAGGCGCGACGGTGGCGGAGTTGCTGAATCGGATGGCGAGCAACAAGCCAACGGGGAGGGAACCTCTGCGCGGCATCGCTGTGAGCGTGAATGCCGAGTATGCAGCGGCAAACTGCGTGCTGCGCGAGGGCGATGAGGTGGGATTGCTGCCGCCTGTGTCCGGCGGTGCTTCGCGCAAGGCGGGCATTTCGGAGGAGGGCGTGGAGGAACGGGCTCTCATTGCGCTGACTCGTGAGCCAATCGACGCGGAGAGGCTGATTGCGGCTGCCAAGCGCGGTGAGGATGGCGCGGTGGTGGTGTTCGACGGAATTGTGCGCAATCACACGCGCGGACGGCAAACGCTGCACCTGGATTACGAAGCCTACGAAGAGATGGCTGAAAAGCAGTTGAGAGAGATTGCGGCCGAAGCGCGCAGGCGGTTTGGCGTACGGCAGGCGACTATTGTTCATCGTCTGGGGCGGCTGGTGGTGGGCGAAACCAGTGTGCTCATCGTCGTGGCTTCGGGGCATCGCGCGCAGGCCTTTGAGGCGTGCCGGTGGCTGATCGATACGCTCAAGCAGACTGTGCCTATCTGGAAGAAAGAGACGTTTGTGGATGGGACCGTTTGGGCGGCTGGTGAGCCGTTTCCCGCCGGATTGGCTGTGACGCCGGGGGATGGCCATGAAACTTAGGGCCTCCCGAATTTGGCGTTCATGGCGCCCGATGCTTGCGGCAAAAGGATGCCGCAGGGATGGCGCACCCGGCGTGATCGAGACTACATCCCCGGTCTCGAAACCGAGACCGGGGGCACCCGGTGTGTTGCTCGTTCTGGTGATGCTTTTCGCTCCTTTGCTTGGCGCGCAGGAGATGACGCTGCATGTGGACGTGAAGCTGGTGAATGTTTTTGTGAATGTGACGGACCGGAACGGGGCCATTGTCGGCGGACTTACGCGCGATGACTTTGCGGTAACGGAGGATGGGCGGCCGCAGCAGATTTCGGTTTTCGAAAGGCAGTCGGAGTTACCGCTGAACGTAACGCTGGCCATTGATACCAGCGGCAGCGTGCACAAGGATATGGCGGAAGAGGCGGACGCGGCGAAGCGATTTGCACACGCGCTGCTGCGGACGCAGGACCAAATGAGTGTGTTGCAGTTTGCCACCGACGTGCACGAGTTGACGCCTTTCACCAACAAACTGTCGCAGATCGATCGCGGGCTGGGGCAACTGCGCGGCGATTTTGCAACGGCGTTGTACGACGCGATAGTGCTGGGATCGGAAGGGCTGGGACACAAGCAGGGGCGCAAGATACTTGTGCTTGTTTCAGATGGCGGC
>JBEKZG010000359.1:0-4537 GCA_049510095.1 Occallatibacter sp. | reverse complement strand
CCCGTGACGGCGAGCTATACACCGGCTCTGCGGCCGATTCTGCAAAGTGCGGTTTACCTGTGGCCGACTCCTTGCGAATGCTCTCTGACGCTGAGATCGTGGCTACCTCCACCTCCGTCTGCGTCTGCGGAACCCCGACGTTCACTGCCAACGCGGCGGGAGCGGGTGCCGGGTAGAAGGTTGGCTCATCGTCCGCCATCGACTCCTCTTCCGGCTCCTCATCCTGGCTCATAAAGCGCGCCGGAGCGGATATTGGAGCGGCGACCGGGCCGGCAATCGGCGCGGCAACCGGCTCCCGCATCCACGTCTCGGCCGCAACCAGCGGCACTGAAACCGGGGCCGCTGTAGCCACAGGCACTGAAATCACCGGTGCATCTTCCACGCTCAACATCCGCGCGCGCCGTTCCGGCATCTGGTCGCGAAAGCCCGTTGCAATCACCGTAATCTTCAGCTCATCGCCCATCTTCTCATCCTGTACCGCGCCGAAGATGATGTTGGCGTCCTCGTGCGCGGCGGACTGGATCAGCGACGAAGCCTCATTCACTTCCGACAGTTTCAGCGAGCTGGATCCCGTAATGTTGATCAGGATTCCTCGCGCACCGTCAATCGCGCCCGCTTCAAGCAGCGGCGACGCCATGGCCGCCTGGGCCGCTTCTACCGCCCGGTTGGCGCCTGAACGGACAGCAGTGCCCATCACCGCATGACCCATGCCGGCCATGGTGGTCTTCACATCGGCAAAGTCGCGATTGATGATGCCGGGAATAGTGATGATGTCCGAAATGCCTTGCACACCCTGGCGCAGAACGTCATCCGCGATCCGGAAGCTCTCGAAGAACCCCGCGTCCTTGGCAACCACCAGCAGCTTCTCGTTTGGGATCACGATCATCGTGTCCACGCTTTCCAGCAGTTCCTTCATGCCGCGCTCAGCCTGCTGCAGGCGGCGCTTGCCTTCAAACGCGAACGGCCGCGTGATCACCGCGACCGTCAGAATGCCCATCTCGCTGGCCAGGGACGCAATCACCGGCGCGGCTCCAGTGCCCGTGCCGCCGCCCAGTCCGGCGGTGACAAACACCATGTCCGCCCCTTCAAGAGCCTCAATAATCTTCTCGGAGTCTTCCAGTGCTGCGCGGCGGCCCACATCGGGGTTTGCGCCCGCTCCCAGCCCCATCGTCAGCCGGACTCCAAGCTGCAGCTTCACTGGCGCCTGCGACAGCTTCAGCGCCTGCACGTCCGTGTTGGCGGCAATAAACTCCACGCCTTCCATATGCGCCTGGATCATGCGGTTTACCGCGTTTCCGCCGCCGCCGCCCACGCCGATTACCTTAATACGGGCCCCACGCACAGGCTCGTCGTGATATTGAATCCGCATCCCACCGGCATCGTTCGTCTGTTGTTCCATTTGGGCTTCGGCCTCCCATTTCAAAACTGCTCAACACTGCTCAAGAACTTAGGGTCTCGGTACCTAAAAACTGGCTGCAAAGATAGCGCGCAGCTTTGATCGCAAACTGTTGTTCTCCGCCGCGCGGGTCACTCTCGCGCGATGAGCATACAAAAGCATCCCAATTGCGGTCGCAAAACCCGGATGAACCAGTTCGCCGGGCATTTGCGATAGCCGCACCGGCGTCCCGGTCCGTGCCGGCACACGCAACTGGCTCTCCGTCACATCCAGCATACCCGGCAGCATTGCGCCCCCGCCAGTCAGCACACATCCCGCACCCAGCGCATCCACTACGCCTCCTTGACGAAGGCTTTCCTTCACGAAATACAGCAGCTCGCGCGCCCGCGGCTCAAGAATCTCAGCAATCATCCTGAGTGGAAGCATCCTGGGCTGAGGGTTGGCGATCTCGATTTCCGCCTGCTGCGGAACGGCTGTCACCACGGCATTCCCGTACGTCCGCTTCAGTTCCTCTGCCTGGGCCAACGGCATCTGCAAGCCCACCGCGAGATCGTTCGTAAAGTGCTGCCCTCCTATGGGAACCGATGCGGTGTGTGCCACAGCGCCCTCAAAAAACACGGCCAGGTCGCTCGAGTGAGCGCCAATGTCCAGCAGGCAAACACCCAGTTCGCGCTCGTCGGCTGACAATGTCGCCTCGGCGGCGGCAATGGACTCCAGCACCGCTTCGGTCACTTCCAATCCAGCCCGGTTGGCGCAGGTTACCGTACTTTGCAAAGCGCTCCCGGAGCAGGTTGCGATATGCAGATCCACCTTGAGCCGCGCGCCCACCATCCCCACCGGATCGAAGATTCCCGGTTGATCGTCAAGAATGAACTGGCGTGGCAGCAGGTGAAGAATCTCACGATCCGCGGGACGCTCGATCGACCGCGCGCGCTCTACGGTGTTGCGCACGTCTTCGCGGGTGATTTCGCGCATCCGCGTTCCCAGGTCGATGCCGTCGCTGGTGTTGACGCCGCGAATATGAGGACCGCCGACTCCCACTACGCACTCGTCGATGTTGATCCGCGCAACCCGCTCTGTCCGCTCGCTGGCCGCTTTCACTGCTTTAAATGCCGGACCCAGTTCGGCAATCAGCCCCTTGCGCATTCCGGCCGATTCAACAATCCCGTGCCCGCGATAACGAAGCGCGCCTTCGTTCAAGTCAGCCGCCAGCACCCGGGTCCACGCGCTGCCAACGTCGAGCACTACGATGAGGTTGTCCTGCTTCTGGCTCATGGCGTTCACTGACCCTGCGCCGAAACTGCGGCCGGGTGGGTTGGGGCAGGCTTATGCTTGCTTGTGTTCACCGCGGCAGCCCGCCGTTCCGCGGCCTCCGCACGTTTCTTTTTCTCTCTGGCCGCCTTCTCTTTGGCTGCCTTGTCTTTGGCTGTGAGGGATTTGATGGTAGCGGCCTTTGCTTGAGCCGTTTGAGGCTTGGAAGACCCTCTTGCACCCTTCGTGCCCGCTCCGCCAGCCTTCTTTAACTGCGATGCCGGGCTGGCCGGCGCGGGTTTCACGCTCTCCGCAACGGTTCGCGCGGCCGGCTTCGGCTTGGACTGACCCTCCAAGTGAGCCGATTCCGCCGCGGACGGCTTGTCGCTCGCCACGTTGCGATCCGAACTGCCCGCCGGACCCGCACCTGAACCCGCACCTGAACCCGGCGCAGCCTGGCTGTTCGTCCCGGCCTGATTGCTCTGTGCGTCCTGGACCGCATTGCTCCCGTGCGTCATCTCCAGCACCACCTGCTGGTTGTAGCGCAGATCCACCGCCGCTAGATTCGGATACTGCTGATGCCACTCGGCGATGTGCTCCTTGTAACGCTGGTAGCGCTCAAGGAAATGATCTTCGCCAAAATGCGCCAGAATATCGGCGCCCTGCTCGGGCATCAGCACGCGCGCATCTTCCTGATCCGTCAGGTCGATCTCGGAAATCTGTTCGGAGAGGTGCTGCCCCCCGGCATCCAGCTCGGTCAACAATCGTTCATAAGTCGCCATGCGAGCTTTGCGGCCGGCCGGGGGGTCGCGCGGATCGATGCCCGTCACCACCGGAAACGAATAGTGGTGCTGGGCCATCATCGCGGCAGGCATCGTCAGCAGGACGCCACTTGCGTCCACCAGGCCCACCTGCTGCCCCTCGCGGACAAAAGCCACCGGCTGGCGCTCCACAACGGATACGCGAATCCGGTCAGGAAGCAGCCGCATCACCGTGGCCCGCTCGACCCAGGGAATCTCTTCCAGCTGCTTGCGCCGTTCGGAGAGTGGAACAAAAAAAACATTGCGGCCAATGTCCTCGCCAAAAACAGGAAGCATCTCCGTCCGGCTCACTTCGGTGAGACCGGTCGACTCAATGTTGCCCGCGCCCGCGATCCGGAAGCGGCTGTCGCGCCCGAGATAGCCATTGAGAACCCAGATGGAGGTAGCCAGCCCGCCCAGCACCATCAGCGCGCCCAGTCCCAGAAAAACACGGCCCGCTGTAGACGCGGGACGCCACCACGGGTTGCGCGGTTTTGCGCGGCGCGACCCTGCCGAAGGATAGACGTCGTCGCCGTCGGGATCCACCATTTCAAGCGGCATTCCAGGCAGTGTGCGCCCTGATGGAGGGACAGCCTGCTGTACGCGCCGAAAACGGGGTTCCTCGATCGCTTCGTCCTCCCATGTCTGGGGCCGGGTTGAGTTCGTGCTTTGCTTGGTCACGCCTGAGCAAGGTCGTGAGAATCGCCAGATTCCACTATAGCCCGGGGCTCACTGGCTTTGTTTCCTCCAGCGGAAAGGGGGAACCCGTCCCGTTACGGGGCGGAAACTGCGATCGGGAGATAGGAATCCTGGAACGTGCGGGAAGCATCGGCAACAAGGCATTACATCGACCGGCTTTGTAACAGGGCACGGCTTTAGCCGGGCCGAAAAAGCCTCGAAAAATGATGTGGGTTTTAACCCCTGAGGGATAACTCCCCTCCGCAAACATTAGCCTTTCGATTCGTCAGACCTAAGGAAGGTCTGATCAAGTCCCGAAGTTCATTTAACGCGTCCCTCAGTGGCTAAAGCCACGTTGATTTTGCAGGTTTTGCGGCACGACTAAAGTCGAGCCCTTTCAAAACATCGACTT
>JBEKZG010000358.1:0-4555 GCA_049510095.1 Occallatibacter sp. | reverse complement strand
TTCCCCTCTTCCCCTCTTCCCCTCTTCCCCTCTTCCCCTCTTCCCCTTTCAAACAGCGCCCATGCGCCGCATCCTGAATGCGGCGCACACCCGGTGGCTCCGGAGCCAGCCCTATCTCCTCAAACGTGCCTTATCCTTGACTTAGGTGGACGCTCGGACTGAAGAGGATGCGGGTGACGGATTCTGGCTTGTGCGAACGCATGTTATCGGTAGCCCTCGAAGAAGCCCGCATCGGCCTCGCTGAAGGCGGTATTCCCATCGGCGCGGCCATCTTCACCCGCAACGGCCAGCTCGTCAGCCGCGGCCACAATCGCCGCGTGCAGCAGGGCGATCCCAGCGTCCACGGCGAAACCGACGCCTTTCGCCGCGCCGGCCGCCAGCGCAGCTACCGCGACCTGGTCATGGTCACCACCCTCGCCCCCTGTTGGTACTGCAGCGGCCTGGTCCGCCAGTTCCGCTTCGGCACGTTAGTAGTAGGCGAGAGCCGTACCTTTCCCGGAGGTCTAACTTGGCTCCGCGAAAACGGTGTGGAAGTTATCGACCTAGACAGCCAGCAGTGCAGGGAACTGTTAGAGAGCTACATAGCCGCAAACCCCGCAGTCTGGAACGAAGACATCGGTGAAGAAGGCGGTGCGCAGTGAACAGTGAATCGCCCGGTCCGAAAACGAGGTTGGCAAAGCAAACATGAATCCTCCTCGCTACGTAGGCAATCCAGACTTCCACGATGGATACATTCGCACTGTTTCTCGAAGCGAAGATCGACTGGTCGTTGTCGTAGAAGGCTTCAGTGGTAAACGGTACAAAGTTAGCTTCGATGGTGTAAGTGAAGTCGACTCCCTCTCGCCGCAGGACATGATGCTATATGCATTGGCCGAGGCAGATTTGGGAACAAGCGCGCTCCACCACTATAACTTCATCAACTGGTACTGCGACGAGCCAGATGAAGAAGAGTCAAAGGCATATCTCAAGATTGTGGCGCGTAGCTTTGCCGTCACACAAGCTCAGTAACTATCAGCATGAATGGCTGTAATGAACAGTATGCTGGACAGCGGGTGCTTTTCACTGTCATCTGTAACCTGTCATCTGTAATCTGCCTTTTTCCGCATCACAAAGTACAGCCCCATCCCCGCCGCAATATACCCCAGATAAATCCACGGAAGCCGCGCATGATTCGCATCGGTCGCCGATCGCAAATCGAAAATCACAATCAAAATCATCACCGCCACGGTCAGCATGCTCACCCCAGCCACCGTGTGCGAATGCCGTCCCAGCGCCCGCCGCGCAAACGGCAGCGCCCCGGCCACCAGCGCATACGCCGTCAAGAATCCAAACACGCTCAGCGATCCCAGCCAGTCGTACATATCCGATCCCTGCACCCCGCGCAGCGCCAGCACCAAGGTCGCCGCCAGCATGGTCCCCGCTGACAGCACAATCGCAGCTCCCGGCGTTCCGTGCTGGGTGCTAGTACGTTCCAACGCTTGCGGCAGCAGCCCCCTGTTAGCCATCTTCAGCAGCACCCGCGCCGCCGCTGTAGTGCAAGCCAGCACGCACGCAAACATGCTCACAAACGCGCCAAAGTCGATAGCCACACCCAGCGGAGAAACGCCTGCCTTGGTTGCCAGCAAGTGCAGCGGGCTCGTTGAATCGCTCAGCCTCGAAGATTCTCCCCTGAAGCCCAACACCTCGGAGTACGCACACAGCATGAAGAAGAATCCCGCCAGAATGGCGCACCGAATCACCGCCCGCGGAATCGTCTTCAGCGGATCGTGCGCTTCGGCACCCAGCGCGGTCGCGCTTTCAAACCCCACAAAGCTGAACATCGCCAGCACCAGCGCCGGTCCCAGCGCGGGCACTGTTACAGATTTCAGCTTGAACTGATCCACATCGAACTGGAACCCATAGTGGAACACCAGTACGGCCAGCACAATCAGAATCAGGCTGACTGAGCCAACCTCAATCCACAGCATCAACTCAGCGGAGAGCTTTACATCGCGGTATGCAATCCAACCCGCCGCCGCGCATACCACCGTAAGCGTCACCAAAGCCGGCGGCGTCCAATGAAAGAACTGTTGCGATAGCACGCCCGCGTAATAAAGCGCGCCCCCAGCCACCGAAGCGCCTGTGGCAACGTAAGCCATCAGCAACCCCCACGCGGCCACGACGCCAAACACCGGCGGCAGCGTGTCGGATGCGTAGGAGTAAAGCGATCCCGGTGAAGCGGAGAGCTGCGCAAACCGGCTCACGCAAAACCCCACCAGCAGCGTCGCCCCCGTGGCCAGCAGATACACAAACCAGGTTCCATTCCCAGCCAGCGCAAACACCAGCGGAATGGTCAGCGATGGAGAAGTCGATGGCGCCATTGCGGAGACTGACTGCGCCAGCGTCTCCATAGGCCCCAGCACGCCCGCGTGCAGGCCGTAGTTTTCCTTGCCCGGTTCCGCATACACTTCTGCTTTGGTCTGACCCGTCACCGGTCCACCTTTCACCACCTGAATGTGCTGCCAGAATGTCCTGCCTGAGTCTCTACTCTTCTTGCTGTAGCCCTGGCGGGGTTGCTCTAGTCTTGCGCCCACCCCGCCCCGCGGTCAAGGTCCAACTTCATGTTTTGAAAGGGCACGACTTGAGTCGTGCCACAAATCGCCTCAGATTGATTGCCGGGCTTTAGCCCATGAGGGAACGGACGCAGGAGATTCGATGCACTGCAGGGGGACAGACAACGCATCTATACTGCCAGCCATGCGTTTGCTCCTGTTGCTCGTCGCCGCCATCAGCATTGCCGCCGCCCAGACGCCGGCCCCTCCGCAACAGCCGGTCTGGCAAATGCAGGACAGCGGAACCACAGCCGGTCTGCGCGGCATCGATTCGGTGGACCGCACAATAGCCTGGGCCAGCGGCACCGGCGGCACAGTTCTAAAAACCACCGACGGCGGCAAGCATTGGCTAAAGTGCGCCATCCCAGACGCAGACAAAGACGGCGCAACGCTTGACTTTCGCGGCATTCAAGCCTGGGATGCAACCACTGCCATCGTCATGTCCTCCGGCCCCGGAGAAAAAAGCCGCCTCTACAAAACCACCGACGGCTGCAAGACATGGAATTTGCTCTATACAAATCCAGACAAAGATGGCTTCTGGGATGCGTTCACGTTTTGGGACCGAAAAAACGGACTCCTGTTGGGTGATCCAACAGAAAACAAGAACCCTCGAGGCTCTTTTAAAGCCGTCGATATAGGCGCCGGCAAGCAACGTTTGGAAAAGGATGACCAGCCGCATTTGGAATTCACTGTGTTGTTCAATGAGGATGAAGATGCGACTTGGAGCAGGCAAATGTACAGTTTTACTCCAGCCCCGACAGCGGTTGCACGCAAAGGTGATTCCGCAGCCTTCGCGGCCAGCAACTCTGCCCTCACGGTTTATGGGCACACAGCTTGGTTCGGCACCGGAGGTAAAGGTGGCGCGCGTGTTTTTGTGGGAGACAACTATGGCCCATTACCGGACGGGCTTTGCGACTGCTTTCCGATGCCGCCGAGTAGAATCTGGTTCACGCACAGCGTTGCTACGCCAATTGCCAGTGGGAACGACTCTTCCGGCATCTTCTCCCTCAATTTCCGCGATCCACACCATGGCATCGCCGCAGGCGGCGATTACACCAAGCCCAACGACACAACTGACATAGCGGCCTGGACCGCCGACGGCGGCGAGCATTGGCTCGCCAGCACCACCCCACCCCACGGCTACCGCTCCACCGTCCAATACTCCGAATCTCTAAAGCTCTGGATCACCGCCGGCACCAATGGCTCCGACCTCTCCCGCGACGACGGCAAAACCTGGCAACCCCTCGACAACGGCATTTGGAACGCCCTATCCTTCCCCTTCATAGTCGGCCCCCAAGGCCGTATCGCGCGCCTCAATCCGGCAGCGATCCCCGTGGCAAAATGATGCCGATCCCCCATTTGTAATACCACCTTGGTACTTAGGAGTTTCCATTGCATTCCGCGCACTTGCGCTCGATCCGCCCTCAGCACGTTAAAATGGAGTGAACCGGATGATGCAAACTTCTCCAGCGGCTGCCAGCCCGTCTTCCCGTTCCATGCGGGAGTCACAGTCGCGGGCTCAGTCGGCGGCCAATCAGGTTCCCCTCGTCCAGGTCGCCAACCTCCAGAAGACCTATAAGACTCCCCGCGGCACACTCAACCTCTTTACCGGACTCGACCTCCAGGTCCAGCGCGGCGAGATGGTCGCCATCGTCGGCCAGTCCGGCGCAGGTAAGAGCACACTTTTGCACATTCTGGGAGGCCTTGATACGCCCTCTGCGGGGACTGTATACTGCGCGTCAACCAACGTGGCCAATCTCTCCCCGCGCGAGGCCGCAGCCTTCCGCAATCGGGAAATCGGGTACGTCTGGCAGTTTCATTATTTGTTGCCGGAGTTTACCGCTCTGGAAAACGTGGCCATGCCGCTGCTCGCCCGCGGCGCAACCAAACGTGAGGCCTTGGCATTGGCGGCTAACTGGCTCAAAGAGGTAGCTTTGGACGATCGCGGAAGCCATCGCCCCGGC
>JBEKZG010000357.1:0-4564 GCA_049510095.1 Occallatibacter sp. | reverse complement strand
CGCCGGTTTGGACCGCCTTGAAGGTGTGGCCATCGGGGACGCCGCCGCCGATACCTTCGATGATGTCGCGGAGCTTGATGCCCATGGGCACTTCGACCAGGCCGGTATTGGTGATTTTGCCGGTGAGAGCGAAGACCTTGGTGCCTTTGCTGCGCTCCGAGCCGATGGAAGCGAACCACTTGCCGCCTTTGCGGATGATGGGGGCGATGTTGGCGAAGGTCTCAACGTTGTTGATGAGCGTGGGCCTGCCCCAGAGTCCGCTGACCGCAGGGTAAGGCGGGCGGGGCTTGGGCGTGCCGCGCTTGCCTTCGATGGAGGCGATGAGGGCAGTTTCTTCGCCGCAGACAAAGGCTCCAGCGCCGAGGCGAATCTCGACATCGAAGTTGAAGGGCGTGTTGCAGATGTTGTTGCCAAGCAGACCGCGGCGGCGCGCGTCACGGAGACAGGCGGTGAGACGGGATACGGCGAGAGGATACTCGGCGCGGACGTAGACATAGCCTTTGCTTGCGCCGACCGCGTAGGCGGCGATGCACATGCCTTCGACCACGCGCTGCGGATCGCTCTCAAGAACGCTGCGATCCATGAATGCGCCGGGGTCGCCTTCATCGCCGTTACAGATGACGTATTTCAGGTCGCCGGAAGCTTTGGCCACCGTGCTCCATTTCAGTCCGGTTGGATAACCACCGCCGCCGCGTCCGCGCAGACCGCTGTCGGTGACCTGCTGGATGACATCGCTGGGCGACATTTCCGTGAGCACCTTGATGAGAGCCAGGTAGCCGTCGCGGGCGATGTAGTCGTCGATCTTCTCCGGATCGATGTGGCCGGAATTTTCGAGAACAATGTGGACCTGGTTGTCGAAGTGCTCGCGGAGATTGCATTGCAGCTCGGCCACGGGCTCGCCACCGAGACAGGAGGCGATGGCTTCCGCGTGAGTGGCATTGCAATGCTGATAGAGAATCTCCTCGGGGTCGACGAGTACCAGAGGACCGGCGGCGCAAAGGCCCATGCAGCCGGTGCGGCGGACGAAAGCGTTCTTGCCATGCGCGGCGACCGCTTTGGTCAACTCGTCCCTCAGCTTGTCAGAATGCTGACTGAGGCAGCCGGTGCCCATGCAGACATTGATCTCGTGATCGTATTTTGCATATTCGGCGCGGGTGGATTCCGCGATTTGTTCAAGCTCTTCGATGGTCATTCAACAATCCACCTTTCGAGTTGTTCGATCATTTCCTCACCGGGCATCTGGCCATGGAGCTCGCCGTCCACGAGGACTACGGGAGCGCGGCCGCATGCGCCGACGCAGCGAGCGGTCATGAGGCTGATTTTGCCGTCCTTTGTGGTCTGGCCCTGGGGAACGCCGAGGAGTTTTTCGGCAGCGGCCACCAGCTTGTCGGTTCCCTTGATGTAGCAGGCGGTTCCGGTGCAGATGGTCAAGGTGTGCTTGCCGGGCGGTTTGAGGCTGAAGTGATGATAGAAGGTGACCACTCCATACGCCTGGCTGAGCGGGACGCGCAAGGAACGGGCGACGAAACGGATGGCATCGTCGTCAAGGAAGCCAAACGAGGTCTGCACGGTGTGAAGCGTTTCGATAAGCGCGTGACGGGCAAACCCATTCTTGCGCATGGTGCCGTTCACGATTTTCCAACGTTTGTCGTCGCTGGGTAGCGGCGGAGGTGTGAAAGCGGGCACTTTTCCCTCCTGGTGTATACGATCAGGATACAAGGCGATTGTGATTCCAACCCCTGCTCCGTGTCCAATCCTGTTGTAAAGTCCAAGGGGTCAATTCCTTCGTGACAGTGGTCACCGGGTAGGGAGACAGTCCCACTTTGCGGAACGCAGGTGTTTTAGTTTAGGACGCGATCCTATTTGACGTGATTCAGTTGGAGTTGGTAGTCGCGATAATCGATGGTTACCACGGTACGTCCGAAGAAGAGGCTGGTGGATTCGGCGCGAGAGTAGTGGGCCATAGCATACCCGTCGATGGTGACGTAGCTGCGCATCATAAGAGGGATTCCGGCAAAGACGGATGGACTTTTGGAGGCAACGCCCTCGATTTTGGCGAGGGAATTGTCTTTGGTATCGAGCCACAAAATTCCCTCGATCATATTGGGAGCCTTGCGACGGGGAGACATGGAGATGGCAAGGCATTTGCGGCCATCAATGACCTGTGTTACGCCGGGCTTGAGTTTCATCTCGTAGTTTGAGGACGTGAACCAGGACTTCTGGACATTGCCTGGGAGATTGATCTCCTTTTCGTGATCGAGAAGCGGCTGCAGGGCAAATTTCCGGATGATTTCCGAGCCGCTTTGCGAAAGGATTTCATAACTCTTACCGAAGTCTTTGCGGTAGGTGGTCTTGACACTCATCTCAGCGGCGGGACGGGTCTCATCGTCACCACGATAGACGGCGTAGTGTTCAGTAACGGTGAAGCCACGGAGATTGGCAAACCGGGCTTCGGCCGCAGCGTCGATTGCGTGAATGATCGCGGTTCCGTCGGGTTGCTGGGCGGGGTATGCAGAGGTTGCGACGAGCAGCAGAAGTGGAAGAAAGAGGATGTGGATGGGCGCTGTTCTCTTCGCGTGACTCCGAGTGGATTGAGTGCTCACATGAAAAGCGTAACAGGAGCCCTTCGCAATGGTATTAAACTGCACGCCGGCCGGAAACGAAGTTGATGACGAGGACCACGAGCGCGACAACGAGCAGCAGGTGAATCAAGCTGCCGGCAACGTGGAGACTGAATCCCAGGAGCCAGAGGATGAGGAGAATGACAAATAGAGCCCAGAGCAAGGTTGTTCCCCTTTCGAGATCGGGCGCCCGGAAGGACCGAA
Organism: Occallatibacter sp.; assembly: GCA_049510095.1. GTDB lineage: Bacteria > Acidobacteriota > Terriglobia > Terriglobales > Acidobacteriaceae > Telmatobacter. Next base: position 1,739 of record JBEKZG010000357.1, on the reverse strand, counting down.
GCCCTACTGGGCGCCCTATTGTGCGAGGTGCGTCGGATCTGTCGGATCTATTGCTGCGCTTGCGCTTGTTCTTTTGCGTGATGGACGGCGCGAAGGAACGGCTCAGCCGCGGGAGGCGGAGGGATTTCACCACTTAGAACAGCATGCGTGGTGACATTGCCGCCATACATGGCTGCCATCGCGTCATCATCGCGCTGAATGACCTGGCCATTTAAGGTGATGCCGGCGAAGAGGCCCTTGGAGCGCGAGTAGGTGAGGATCTCAGTATCGAGTTTCCAATCGGTGTCAGCCGAGGCGTGGCGGCCTACCGGGCCCGCGGAAGCCGAGGCATCGCCGCCAATCTGGAACTTGCTTGAAAGCAAGTGCTGCATGCCCCGGTCGCCCTGGAGAATCATGACGAGATCGATGCCTTCCACACCGATCTGGAGTCCCCAGCTCCCACCGCCGATGGTGAAGAATGCCGGAGCGCTCCATCCGTTGGGGGTGCGGCATGTTGCAACACCGCGGCCGCCTTGGGCGCCGAAGATGAAGCCACCCTTCACCAAATGGGGAACAACGGCAATGCACTTGGCGTGATCGAGAACTTCCTCCGGAATTCCCTTGTCGGGAGCGGCCATGATCTCACGGAGGACCGCGCCGGCATGTTCAAGCCGATCTACGCTGGCTTCTTTTGGATTCTCCGCCCAGGACAGGGTAGACAAGCCGATCAATGCAATTAGTAACAGGAGTTTCTTCATCTGATGACCTCTCTTATTGCTTGCCGCGAATGGTACGTTACGCGACCGCAGGGTTGGGATGCTGAAGTTAATTCCAACAGACCGGCGAACTTACTGTTTACGCAGCGAAGGGCGACCCCGGTCTCGGATTCACTGTCCCCCATATGAATGGTGAGAGCGCGGAAATGGTTGCCCCGGCGAGGTTGAGGATTGCTGCAAGGGAAGTGGTGTCGGCTTAACTTAGTGACCCTATGCGCTATGCTTGGTTGCGACGTGAGAGTGGACTGTGACTGAAGAGAGCCAACCAAAACGAGAACTGAGCGAAGCATTGCGGCGCGGGATGGTGGTGCGCGGAGTGGTGCAGGGAGTGGGTTTCCGGCCTTTTGTTTACCGGCTTGCGCAGGAGGAGGGACTGGCGGGTTTCATTGGGAATGATACGGATGGAGTGACGATTGAAGTTGAAGGGCCGGAGGAGCGGGTGGAGGCATTTCTGGGGCGGCTGCAGGCCGAAGCGCCACCGCTGGCGCGAATTGATTCCGTGGTAACGAGGGATTTGCCCGTTGCGGGAAGTGCGGAGTTCCGGATTATTGCGAGCGAGGTTTTGGGACGAGTGAGTACGGGGATTCCGGCGGATGCGGCGACTTGCGAGGATTGCTTGCGGGAGCTTCTGGATCGTGAGGACCGGCGATACCGGTATCCATTTTTGAATTGTACGAACTGCGGGCCGCGATTCACGATTACGCGGCGGATTCCCTACGACAGGCCACAGACTTCGATGGCGAAGTTCAGGATGTGCGCGGCGTGCCAGGCGGAGTACGACGATCCATTGGATCGGAGATTTCATGCACAGCCGAATGCCTGCCGGGAGTGTGGGCCGCGGGTTTGGATGGTGGGCGCCGACGGTGATGCGATTGAAGTGGACGACGCTGTGGCTGCATGTGTCGATCGGCTGATGGCCGGGGAGATTGTAGCTATTAAGGGAATCGGCGGGTTTCACTTAAGCGTAGACGCAACGAATGAGAG
>JBEKZG010000356.1:0-4571 GCA_049510095.1 Occallatibacter sp. | reverse complement strand
ATCCCGTTATGGATATGCAACGGGCCGCCCCTATACTCCATACGACATGACCGACTCGATGGCTCAGAACCGGCCCATCTTCAGCGTGTCTCAGATGAACGCTCTGCGCACTCCCTACTATGGCAGGCTCGATGCTCAACTCAACAAGGACACCATGGTGCGCGGCTTCCATCTGGAAATCTATGCGGGAGTAAGCAACCTCCTCAATCGATCGAATTTTCTCGCTTATGTGTGGCTGCCGCGAGACTTCACTCAGACTGATAAGGTTGGAGTAATCAATCAGATGCCGATTTTCCCTAACTTCGGGCTACGCTACATCTTCCGATAATGCTCCCCGCGCACCATTCCGGTGCTCCGATTCGTCCCGTGTCGGCGGCCTGGGCTCATCTCGGGCTATCGGGTTGCTCCTCTTCCACCGGCTCCACGCGGATTTTCGAAATCCGTCGCCCATCCATTTCCACCGCGGTCAGCTTGCGCCCTTCAAACACAATGCTTTCCCCCGGCTCCGGAATATGTCCCAGCCGCATCAACAGAAAGCCGGCAAGCGTCTCCACGCCGCCCTCGCGCGGCAGCACCCATTGCATCTGCGTTTCAAGGTCGCGCAGATTCACGCCGCCATCCATCAGCAGCGCGCCGCTCGTTGTCGTAAGCACCGGCAGCCTCGGCGAGTCGAACTCATCTTCCAATTCGCCGGTAAGCTGCTCAATCGCGTCTTCTGACGTCACCAGCCCCACCGTCGATCCATACTCGTCCACCACAATCGCCATGTGGCGCCGCCGCTGCTGAAAGTCGCGGATCAAATCCAGCACCGACTTGGTCTCCGGCACCACCATCACATCACGCATAATCTGGCCCAGTCGCAGTTGCACAAACGGCGATGCGCCCGCTGTCGTGCCTGACGCCGAGACCGGTGTTGAGCCCTGTATCGTGCCCGGCGTCGCGCCAATACGCGCCGTTGACCGCACCCACATCAACCGGCTCAGGTCCTTCGAGTACACCACTCCGATAACATGCTCCGGCCCACGGGTCTCGTCGTACACCGGCACGCGCGATCGTTTGCGGTCGATCACCCGCGCGCTGGCATCTTCCACCAGCATGTTCGAGGGCAGCGAGAATATCTTCTGCCGCGGCGTCATGATCTCGCGAATCGAAACGTCATCAAGCTCCAGGGCACGGTGAATAAGCGTCTCCTGAAACTTCGGCAGCAGCCCCATTCGCTGCGCGGCGGTCGCTATCAGCTTCAGTTCTTCCGGCGAGTGCACTTGGGCCCGCTCGGTCATTTGGATGTCAAAGCCGCGAAGAATCACGGCAGCCGAGCTCTTCAGCATCCTCACGGCCGGCCGCACCACGGTCATGAATACCAGCATCGGCGGCGCCACAGCCACGGCCAGAGCTTCCGCGCGGCGCAGCGCCAGCGACTTGGGAACCAGTTCGCCCACCACGACGTGAAAGTACGTAATCGCTGCGAACCCCAACGCCACAGCGGCAATATGCGCGTAGAGCTGGGCGTGCGGCTGGGTAAGCGGCAGCGCGTCGAACCAGCCAAGAGCCACGCTGGCGGCCAGTGGTTCGCCGATCCAACCCAGGGCCAGCGAACACAGCGTCACCCCAAGCTGCACAGCCGGAAGAAAATCGTCCAGGTCCTGCTGCAACCGCCGCACGGCACGCGCACCCGGCACATTGGCGGCCATCAACTGCTCAATCCGGGTGTCGCGAATTGAAACCAGCGCAAACTCCGCAGCCACAAAAAAAGCGTTGGTCAGAATCAGCAAGGCGACAGCGACAAATTGCAGCAGCGGAAGACCGTGCATCTCGATCTGGAGAATAGCAAAGTCGAGCCGCCTGAGATCGGGATGAGGCATCGCCCCGTTCTTTCGCATCCGCCTCCCCGGCGCGTTCTGGAACCGCCGAAGGCCATACTGCGTATCAGCCATTGAGCAGGTGACGGCCACGAGTCACGCCCGTCTCAATAGTCAGGTTTCCTTGTCCATTTCTTGTGCCGTAACGAATTGCGGCTTTCTCTACACTCAAATTGGAGGTTCTTGGTGGCCGCAGCACGAAAAAGCAGAAAATTCTGGATTTGGCTCAGCGTAGCCGCGGTCGTAGTTTTGGCGTTGGCGGGCTTCGGCATCATGCGCCTCGCAAAGGGAGCCACCATCGACCCTAATCGGCTGGCAAAGGTCACGCGCGGAGACGTGGCGCGATCCGTCGTCGCCACAGGCCAGATTCAGCCCATCACCAAGGTCGAAGTCAAGAGCAAGGCCTCGGGCATCGTGGAAAAGCTCTACGTCGACATCAACACTGTCGTAAAGAAGAGCCAGCCTCTCGCCCAGCTCGATCAACAGGAGATCACAGCCCAGGTTGAGGCGGCGCGCGCGCAACTTGCCGCGGCCGAGGCAAACGTCGGCACCTACGAAGCCAACATTGAACAGGACAAGGTCAATGCGGCAGCGCCCGATCTGCCCATGTATAAGGCCACACTCGATCGCACCCTCGAGATGCAGAAGGAGGGCATCGTGAGCCACCAGGCGCTGGACGACGCAAACAAGGACTACCTGGCAGCTCTCACCAAACGCGACGCGTTCAAAGCGCAGACCGGCGTTGACACGGCCAAAATGAAGCAGGCAAAGGCTCAGGTGCTACAGAGCCAGGCCAGCCTGCAGCAGCTTGAAGAACAGCTCAGTTACACCACCATCGTTGCGCCCATGGACGGCGTCATTCTTTCGCGCGACGTCGAAATCGGCGACGCGGTCAGTTCCATCCTCGTGCTCGGTTCCACCGCGACCCTGGTCATGACCGAAGGCGACGTGAACGAAGTCTATGTCGACGGCAAGGTGGACGAAGCGGACATCGCCCACGTTTATATGGGCCAGCCCGCGCGTATCAAGGTGGAAAGCTTCCGCGATCGCGTCTTCAACGGCAAGGTCACCAAGATCGCGCCCATGGGCGTGCAAAAGGACAATGTAACCACATTCGAGGTGCGGGTCTCTATCAACAATCCCGGCGGAGAACTGAAGGCCCTCATGACCGCCAACGCTGAGATTCTTCTGGACGAGCACAAGGGCGTACTCACAGTGCCCGAAAACGCCGTCATGTACGACAACCAGAAAAATGCCACCGTCGAGATTCCCGACAAGTCCCAGAAGGAAGGGATGCGCAAGACTCCTGTAAAGGTGGGACTCTCAAACGGGTCCGTCACTGAAATCCTGAGCGGCCTGAAGGAAGGCGACCAGGTGGTATTGCAGCAGTAATCAGTTGTCAGTGCGCAGTGGCCAGTGAAGAAGTGAACAAGGGACATTGGACAGTCAGCAGTGAAAAGCCGTCAGCGAACAGAAGCAGTCCAGTGTCCATCCGCGCACAGCAATGTTCGGAATCGGACACGCCTTGCAAGCCGGAGGACATCAGGCGCAGATCAACCTGAACACTCCATTGGGTTTGGCGCAAATTGAGTTTTGGCTTTCCGCATGCTCATAAGTTGTTAAGGAAGAGAAGCTCACGCCGAGGGGCGAGAGCCAGACCCAAAATCTTTGCCCCTGCACTTGTTCACTTCTTCACTTTTTCACTTCTTGACTACTTCACTGTCGCTGTCCACTGTTCACTGTCCAAAGAACCGAGGTACAACATGACCAAACTCCTCCTTGCAACATCCATGCTCGCGCTGGCGCTTCCAGTTCTGGCGTCCGAGGCTACCTTCGACCGAACTCTTTCTGTCACCGGAAGGGTCGAGCTTTCCGTGGCCACGGGCTCCGGATATATTCACCTCACGCGCGGATCAGGCAACCAGGTGCAAGTGCATGCCCGTGTGCGGTCAAGCTGGGGTGACAACGACGCGAAAGTGCGGGAGATCGCCGCCAATCCCCCCATCGAACAGGCCGGCAACATCGTCCGCATCGGCGTGCACCACGAGAATCTCCGCAACATCAGCATTGACTACGACATTCAGGCGCCGGCCGACGCCTATCTCGACGCCGGCTCCGGTTCGGGCGAAATCAAAGACGACGGCGTGGGAGAAAACGCGAAGCTGAATACAGGCTCAGGCTCCATTCATGCTACCGGCCTGCACGGAAGCTTCACCATCAACACCGGGTCCGGTGACGTCTACGCCGAGCAGACGGGACAGGGCGATGTAAAAGCTCAGACCGGTTCGGGTTCCATTCAATTGCGCGATGTGCGCGGCGGCCTCCGCGCCGAGACTGGCTCAGGCGACATCAAAGCCAACGGATCGCCCTCCGCCGACTGGAAGCTTCAAACAGGCTCCGGCAGTGTCGAACTCTGGCCAGGCGCCGGGGGGTACACACTCGATGCATCCACCGGTTCGGGCAGCGTCACCACCGATCGTGAAATGACGGTACAAGGATCATTTGATCGTCATCACATCATCGGCAAGGTCGGCGGCGGCGGACCGCTGGTCCGTATTGAAACCGGTTCAGGCAGCGTCCACATCCATTAGCGGGATGCGGAAAAACTCATCCGGGCTTTATGCCGGGGATTCATCCGGGCGGTCGGCCGGGAATTCATCCCCGACATAAACCAAATCAAACCAACGTCGGCTTTGGCCCGGCGAGTCGCAT
>JBEKZG010000355.1:0-5441 GCA_049510095.1 Occallatibacter sp. | reverse complement strand
TCGTCCCGCTTGACAGTAAGACTCCGGGGTCAGCCGCATTGGTGACCGGTGCGCTCCAAGTTTCGCAGGGGAAGGCTGCGATTGCGGCCAATGGCAGTGTGACTGCAGGCTCTGAGACGACACAGGTGATTCTGCCGCATCGCGGAATATTGCGGGTTTGCGCTTCAACTACGGTGAAGCTGGCTGCGGATGCGAGCGTGCCTGCGGGCGAGACCCCCGGACTGCTGATTGCCATGGAGCAGGGAGCGCTGGAGATGAGTTTTGCCACCAGCCAGGCTCCGATGCGCAATGCCGACATTCTGATGACTCCGGAGTTTCGCATTCTGATCAATGGACCGGGCGCGGCGAATCTGAAGGTGCGGCTGGGCGAGCGTGGCGATACCTGCGTGGATAACGCCGGGGCGGATGCGCCGTACGTGCTGGTTTCGAGTGTCTTCGACGGCGCAGCTTACCACGTGTTGCCGGGGCAGAGGGTGATGTTCCAGCATGGCAGCCTGCACGAGGTGGTGGATCAGGAAAAAGAGCCTTGCGGCTGCCCGCCGCCTGCGTCGAAGGGAAATGAATTTCCGTTGGCGCAGAGCGAGGGGCTGGGGCCGTCGGCTCCCCCGGCCCTGAATCCGGCGCAACCGCAAACGAGCGACACCTTGGCTTACAATGCGGCGAATCACGGTCTACAAGGGGATGAAGCGTCACAAGCACAGACGAATGCTGACTCGGGCACACATGCAAAACCGAAGAAGAGCAAGAAGAAACATGGGGCCTCGCCAATTGCCGATTTCTTCGAGAGTATTGGCCATTTCTTTAAGCGGCTCTTCGGCGCGGAGTGACGGTGGTTTCGCCCGCGGATTATCTTGCGGGAATCGTCTCGATAATTTAGCGCCGTTCTTGCGGTACCGGGCTTGCAAACCGATAGAATGTGACAATTTGCCGCATCGTCACATGAAGGGCGAGCAACGGGTCTGTGCCATCGTTCAGATCGGTTTCTTTCGCGATTGCGAGGCGGATTCCAGCATTTGTCGTGACATAGAAATAGATCTCTCCGACCGGAGGGATTTCAGTTTTCTCGGTGAATTCAAACCTCGATAACAAGCCTGTCGCGACGTGGATCGCCAAAAGGGCAGCTTCACGAATCCGGGGAAATCTCTTGGCTCCGCCTATGAATCCACCTCCACTGCTGAGGTAGATGCTTCCCGTCCCATCCGCCGCTGCGAGGGCGGTGATTGTCGCCTCTCCATCCAGAACACGCCAATCCATGGTGACCACATGGAGATCGCCGTCTGCGACGTTGGGAAGGCGGAGTTTCAGCGCGTGTGAGCGCATCATCGGGTAGGCTGCGGGATTGGGTTTCGGGGCGCTGCTCATAGCATTCATCTTACCCATCAATCATGCCGCAAACTCGTCGATTCTGCATCTGCGCGCCAGCTACATATCGCGGGCGCGTTCGATGGCGCGGATTACGGCTTGCGCCTTGTTGATGGACTCATCGTATTCGAGCTCGGGTACGGAATCGGCTACTATGCCAGCGCCGGCCTGGATATGACCTTTTCCGGCGATGGCCAGCATAGAGCGGATGGCGATGCAGGAATCGAGGTTGCCGGAGAAGTCGGCATAGAGAACTGCGCCACCGTATGTGCCGCGGCGGGCGGGCTCGATCTCTTCGATGATTTCCATGGCTCGGACTTTGGGAGCGCCGGACAGCGTGCCGGCGGGGAAGCAAGCGCGGAGGGCGTCGACGGGGGTGAGCTCGGGTTTGAGGCGTCCCTCTATAGTGCTGACGATGTGCATGACGTGGGAGTAGCGCTCGACGAACATGAGACGGTCGACTTTAACGCTGCCGAACTGGCTGACGCGACCGACATCGTTGCGTCCCAGGTCGACCAGCATGACGTGCTCGGCACGCTCCTTTTCGTCGTGAAGCATTTCTTCGGCGAGGGCTTCGTCTTCCTTTTCGCTGGCGCCGCGTGGACGGGTTCCGGCGATGGGACGATACTCCACTTTGCCCTGGTGGACGCGGACGAGGAGTTCCGGCGACGAGCCCGCCAGTTCAAGGGGCGCCTGGGGCGTTTTTAACTTTTTGGACAAGTTCTTCGATTTGTCCGGTTCGCCGCCCAGCGGGCCTTCGGGCGAGAAGCGCAGGAAATACATATAGGGGCTGGGGTTGACGGTACGAAGGGCGCGGTACACCTGGAAGGTATCCGTTTCAGGCTCGACGTCGAAGCGCTGCGAGAGAACGGCCTGAAAGATGTCGCCGGCCGCGATGTACTCCTTGGTGCGCTCGACGGCAGCGAGGAAGTCTTTCTTGCTGGTGCGGTGCTTGACCTTGAGCTTGCCTTTGGCACGGTCGTTTTTGTTGAGGGACTTGGGCAGGGGCTGGGCGAGGCGTTGTTCGAGATCGTCGAGACGCTCGACGGCCTTTTCATAGGAGCGGGCGGGGTTTTCGGCGGCTTTGCCGCGCGTGACATCCGCTGTGACGACGAGCCAGATCTCTTTGCGGACGTGATCGAAGGCGAGGACTTCATCGAAGAAGAGCAGGCAGGCATCAGGGACGCCGAGTTCGTCTTTCGCGAGGTTAGGAAGGCGCTCGATCTGGCGGACGGCGTCATAGGAAAAGAAGCCGACGGCACCGGCGGTGAAGGGTGGAAGGCCGGGCAGCCGGGCGGCTTTGTGGCCGCTGAGGGCACGGCGAAGGACCGCGAAGATGTCGTCTTCGAGCTGGATTACGCGCTTGCCTTCGGTGATGACTATGTCGCGGCCGCGGGCGACGATGCGCTTGAAAGGCGCGAGGCCGATGAAGGTGTAGCGGCCCACCTGCTCGCCGCCTTCGACAGACTCCAGAAGAAAGCATTCGCGCTCAGGCCAGGCGGCGCGCAGGAAAGCGGAGACCGGGGTTTCAAGGTCGGCGGGCAGCGTGCGGCAAACGGGAACCAGGGTGTGCTCTTTGGCGAGCGCCAGAAACTCCTTGCGGCAGGGCTGTACGGGATGGGCTGAGGCTTTCACTTCAGACCAGTGTAACTGCGCGGGGCGTTGAAGGGAGCCGGACCGATGCCCGTGAGACGATAGCGGGCAAAATTTCTGAATTCAACCAATCTTTGAACGGTCTTTATGCGCGAGAACCGATAGTGAGGTTGAGTAATTTGAATCGGGGCTGAGTTTCCAGGGAGGTTTGTTATTCCCTGTGAGGGCTGTTCAGCATACTTGACTGTGACCTTTGGCGGGCCTAGACTCACATGGGTTTGGGCTCATGTAGTTCAACATGGGTGCTCAACGGCGCTGGCGGGTACAGCCTGCACCGGAAGCGGATTGGGAGTGGCCGAAGAGGCCGGAACAAGTGCAATCGCATCTGTAACTTGCGGATGGACGTGATTCCCCGAGCCCATTGCGTGGCGGCGAACGAGCAGAAACTGGAGAGGTTTATGGCAGTTGCAATTCCGACAATGACACTGGACCAGGAGATTAACCCCTGGGAGGCACAAAGCGCGCGGTTTGAATTTGCGGCGCGCAAACTGAATCTGGAGCCGGGTTTGTGGAAGATGCTGAGCACCCCATCCCGCGAAATCATTGTTCATTTCCCGGTAACGCTGGACAATGGGCAGATTGAGATGTTCACTGGCTTCCGCGTGCAGCACTCGATTGCCCGCGGCCCCTGCAAAGGCGGCATCCGCTACGCGCCGGAAGTGACCCTGGATGAGGTAAGGGCGCTGGCCAGCTGGATGACCTGGAAATGCGCAGTGGTGAATATTCCCTTTGGCGGCGCGAAGGGTGGCGTGATCTGCGACCCGAAGAAGATGAGCCAAGGCGAACTGGAGCGGATGACCCGGCGGTATACGTCGGAGATCATCGACTTCATCGGGCCGGAAAAGGACGTTCCCGCGCCCGACGTGAACACCAACGAGCAGACCATGGCGTGGATCATGGATACCTACTCGATGCACATGGGGCACACGGTGACGAGCGTGGTGACCGGCAAACCGCTGAACATCGGCGGCTCGCGCGGACGCGTTGAGGCTACGGGGCGGGGTGTGCTGGTGGTTTGCGACGAGAGCTTGCGCTACCTGAACATGCCCGTGGAGGGCTGCCGGGTTGTGATTCAGGGATTCGGCAACGTGGGATCGAATGCCGCGCGGCTGATGATGGAACGCGGCTACAAGATTGTGGGCGTGGCTGAAAAAGAAGGCGGGCTGTGCAATCCCAACGGCATCGATATTCACCAGTTGATCGAATACAAGTACCGCAACAACACGATTCTTGGATTCCGTAACGCGGAGGCGATGCCGAGCGAAGAACTGCTGGTTTCCGAGTGCGAGATCCTGATTCCCGCGGCCACCGAGAACGTGATTACGAGCCGCAACGCGGACCAGATCAAGGCGCGGATTCTGCGCGACAGCTTCGACGATGTGGTGCGGTATACGGAAGCGCACAACGTGAACAACCGGATCGCGGCCTACATGCTGGCGATCGATCGCGTGGCGTTCACTATCAAGCAGCGGGGCATCTACGCGTAGCGCTTGAAGTGAAAGGCAGCAGGGCAAACGGGGTGGGCTTGAGGCTCATCCAGTTTTTCTTTACGCCATGCCTAACCAAAAAGGAATGCCTGCCCTCTAATGCGATGAAAGGCTGGAGCGGGGGGATAGATGAAGAGGATAACTCGAAGTTTCTCGCGACTTATCGCGATGTTACTGGTGTGCGCGCTGATGGCGGTGACCGCGCCGGTGGCTGAAGCCAGGCCGCTGAGCGCGGAAAAGGTTCATGCGCGCATTGCCGGCCGGGGCCTGGGTAACTGGGTTGGTGTGGAGTTACAGAATGGAACGGCGTTTGCGGGCAGGATTGTGAGCATCGACCAGGATTCGTTTGGGCTGCAACTGCACAACGATCCCGAGGTGACCCCGGTGCTTTACAGGGACGTTGTGTGCCTGCATACAGGGCTTTCACGCGGAGGGTTCTGGGCCGTTACTCTTGCGGGCTTTGCAGGAATTGCGGTGATGGCGGCTGTGGGTTTCAGCATGGTGCATAAAGAGCAGCAGCAGATGCCAACGCTGCCGAGCCAGCCGACTCAGCCTGTGTTTCCGTAAGGTACTTCCGAGGTTGCTGTCGTGAAGAGATTTCCGATTGTCGCGCTTCTCGCAGCGTTTCCGTTGGCGCAGGCGTGGGCTGCCAACCTTCCGGCAGCCTGCGGTTCTACGGATTTCAGATTTGAAGTGAAGCAGGACAAAACGAAGCATGAACTGGTTCAGCCCGAGCCGGGAAAAGCGCTGGTTTACTTCTTTCAAGATACTGGGCCGTCCGTGATTGGGATTGACGGTGCATGGGTGGGCGCAAACGAAGGCCATTCCTACTTTTCTGTTGCCGTGGATCCAGGAGAGCATCATTTGTGCGCCAAGGTAATTGTGCACGATAACCCCTTGGAGCTTGCGCATTTCACGGCTGAGTCAGGCAGCGTCTAT
>JBEKZG010000354.1:0-4590 GCA_049510095.1 Occallatibacter sp. | reverse complement strand
TGCTCCAATGCGAGGCCGGCCTACTTCCACAATCCGCTGCCGAATCCAGAATAAAACCACTCGACCCGAGTTCATTCCAGATGTAACTTGCAACGCAAGTCATGATGCTTAGGATGATCGCTCTTTACTAATCGGTCAGCAACACGTTACTGATCCTAATGAACGGGCTGATTGAGGGTGGCGGTTTCCCACCTATTCGCCAGAAGAAAGCGAATGGGGCACGGTGCCTTTTGTTCACCGATCGTTTCGCTGCGGCCTTATTCGGACAGGAAGGCTATGGTTTGGAGCGAGGTGATCTCGAAGGGCTTGCGGCAGCGGATGTTGGCGCAGGCTAGTTTGTCGTCGCGGCGGACCATGTAGGACTGGGCCTTGGCGAATCGGGCACGGTCTCGCTCGCCGGCTCCGCGGGGGAGTTGGGGCCGCTTGCGCCGTACGACCCAGGTGACCTGGTACTCGGCGGCCTGTCCGCATTTGGGGCAGGTGATGGTATGTTTCCGCGGTTCCGTTGTTTCGATGAAGAAATCGCGCTCTTCCATAGTTTGTCAACCCTCCGGAAAATCACCTCTCGGAAATAGTACCCTCCGCGGGGCTTCGGCGAATCGCTTCCGGCAACAAAGTGCGTGCAATGGGCTTTCGCTCCGGTTCAATCTATTCCATACTCATGCTTGCCATGGCGAAACGCAAGCTACCCCGATTTTCGGCTACCAAGGCTGTGAAGGCGAACGCACGCGAGCGCGTGGGCCAGCCTAAACCCGCGCGCGTGGTGGACACGGAGCCGCGAACCGGCCGGGAGGCCAAGCACAAACCGAAGCTGGAAGAGATCATCCGGCAGGAGGAGTAGCAGATGGCCAGGGCCGTGCTACCCCTTCGGGCGTTTTGCCTGGATATGGGACCCGGAAGGGAACGGGGAGGAGTTGTGGCAGCCGCCCGTGACGGAGTGGTTCAAAGGCCGTGGGCGGGTTATTGATTCAGGGGTTTGAGGCTGTATGGGCCCGGAAGCTGCTTTTGGCCGGAGTTCGCTTCGTCGCCGGACTTGCCGGTGACCGCTGTCCGGTGGGAATAAATGCGGAATTGGACGACCAGGTCGAGCATAACGGGAACCGGCTTTCCGTCCTTTGTGGCGGGCTCGAACGAGGCTTTGCGAATGGCTGCGACCGCGTTTTCGTCGAGGCCGAAGCCGATGGGGCGGGCTACGGCGATTTCTCCAGGCTTGCCGTCGGCGCCGATGACGGTGTGATAGAGGGCCATGCCGGCGACTCCGTTGGCCTGCGCAAACTCGTTGGACTCCGGCTCAAATTTGCTGACCAGCCTGGCCTTTGTGTCGACTGTATTTTGGCGGAGCACTGAGGCATCTGACGGCTTGTAGTCGGACTTAGCCGCGACGGCCTGGTAATAGAGCTTCCAGAAATCGGGCATGGCGGCCATCATGCGGTCGTCGAGGCCGGTGGCGAAGATCTTGTCCAGGGCGTTCTTGAGGACCTTGGTAGCATGGGCGGGCGAAAGCGTCGTGGTTACGCTGTTCGGGTCGGCGGGTCGTTCCGCCTCGGGAGCCGCGGCCATTTCGGCTCTTGCCTGGTCCGCGTCGGTGGGTTCCGGAGCGGCGGGCGGGCTTGGCGGCGCGGGAGGGGCGGATTGGGCGGTTTGGGTGGCGGCCTGATCTGGAGATGGAGCGGGAGATGAGGCGGGGGATGGGCCGGGTTGGGCGTCTGGGGGCGCGGGCGGATTCGTGGACGGATTGGTGGCTTGGCTGGCGGGTGGGCTGGCGGGTTGGGAAGCGGTTGCGACTGTGGCCGGAGACTTGGCTTTCTGGGCGCGGGCCTTGCCTTCCTTTTGCTTATCTTTCTTCTTCTTGGGCGTTACGACGAGTTCGCGGTCGATGGTTATCTTGACGACTTTCTTTTTGGGCGTGATTTTTACACGGTCAAGGGCCTTGGTGGGGTCCTCATAGGGCAGTGCGCCGAGAAAGTGCAGGCCGTAGCGCGCGCCTTCGAGCTCGACCTTGTGCTTGGTGAGGTGCACCTTGTCGATCGCAATGGCGCTGAGGGTGTAAGACCCTTGGGGCGAGTGGCCGACGATGCCGCCGTTCTCATTGAAGGTGAGCGTGTTGTCGAGGTAGCCGCCGCGGAGATAGAGCGGCTTGCCGACCAGCAAGGCTTTCAGCTCTTCCTCGGTAATTGCTCCGGCCTGCTTTTCTTCTGGCCCGGAAGGCGAGGCAGCCGGGGTGGAGGCTTGCGCGGGTGCGGGGGTAGCGGCGGGTGGCTGGGTCTGCTGGTCTGGAGCCTGCGGCTGGGTTACGGGCTGGGCCGCATCGGGAGCCGGGGCTGGCGGCGGAGTGGCCGGATTTTGCTGGGCGGGGGTTTGTTGAGGAGCGGCGGGCTGAGGCGCGGGAGCGTCCTGTCCCCAGGCGGCCAGACCGAACCCTAGAACCATTGCAATGCAAACAGACGACACTGCCAAACGGGACCATTCCCGACTCAAAACCGCATTGCGCAGATAAACGCTTCCTGAAATCATGATGGGACCTTTGAGCGCCACTTTAGCAGGAAATTGTCGCGGTGGGGTAAAAGAATCGCGTTATGGCGGCGGCCGGGGTAAAAGTCCAGGCCAGCGCACGCCTTAGCGGGTTTGCTTGAGGCGCCAGAGGATGCGCCGGAAGACGCCGAGGATGCGACGAGCATCGCGCTCAGTGGGAGCAAGACGGCGCAGCATCACGCGCAGCTCGCGGGCATTGGCTTGAGAGCTGACGATGGGCCGGTAATTCGAGGCAGCCATGGCCTCTTCCACCACGCCGGCGAGGAGTTCAAGATCTTTGCCGGCTGCCATGCGTTTGGCGGTGGGCTGGGCGGGGGGGATGGTCTCTTCATTGGCGCATCGAACTGCGAGCTCATAGAGGCAGACGGCTACGGCCTGGCCGAGGTTCATGGAGGGTTGGCGGGGATCGGTGGGGATTTCTACGAGGCAATGGCAGCGGGCGAGATCGTCGCGGGTGAGGCCATGTTTTTCCGGGCCAAAGACGATGGCGATGCGGCCGTGCCGGGCGAGTTCGCTGTCGACGAGGGGGACGAGATCCGGGAGCTGGACGACTTGCTGTTCCGGCTTGCGCCAAGTGAGGGTCCCGGTGCCGACGACCAGCGTGCAATTGGAAATGGCTTCGGCAAGGGTCGCTGTTCGCCGGGCGGTCTGGAGGAGGTCTTCCGCGCCGATGGCTGATTTTGTTTCCAGCCAATTTGGCTCATAGGGGGCGACAATCGTGAGTTGCCGGAAGCCGAAGTTGGCCATGGCGCGGGCTGCCGCGCCAATGTTGAGGGGGTTGCGCGGGGAGACGAGGACGACGCTAATTCGGTCGTGCTGGCCGTGTTGGTTTTTGGGGGGCAGCAAGGAACGATTGTAGAGCCGCTATCCCAGGTCCGAAAACCGGATCTCCACCCCACGGACGAGGATCTGTCCGTGGGGGCACTGGAGCGTCCTATTTCTTGTGCTGAGTTCAGATTCGCTTGGACCTGGCCCTAGGCGATTACTTCCGATTTGCCGACTTTTCATTATTTTTTCGAAAGGTGCTTGACCCTGCCCCAACGTCATGGTGAACGATGTCATCAGTGAGACCCATGAGCACCTTCCGCATTCAAGAGTTCGCAAAACTTGCCGGCGTTACAGTACGCGCATTGCATCACTACGACCGGCTCAAACTGCTGTCGCCCGCGCATCGTTCGGAGCGAGGGTACCGGCTCTACTGCCACGAGGATCTTGGCCGTCTGGAGCGGATACTGGCGCTGCGGTACCTGGGGCTACAGTTGCGCGAGATTGCCGCGCTGCTGAATGCCCCGGCTGGCCATGGCGCGGAACCGCTGGCGGTGACGCTGGCGCGGCAGCGGGCGGCGCTGGGAGAACGGCGCGACGGCCTGGACCGCGTGCTGCGGGCAATTGAACATGCACAGGGGTGCGCACAGGAGTTTGCGGACACCGAGAGGGCGGACAGCAAGGGGGCAGAACCCGAATGGGTCATCTACCAGACCATCCTGAAGGAGATACAAATGCAGGAAGCCACAGACTGGACGGAGAAGTACTACAGTCCGAAGGCCGTTGAGGCTCTTCGGGAGCGGCGTGCAGCACTGACGCCTGAACAAGGGACAGAACTCGGTGCGCGATGGAAGGCGTTGTACGCCGATATTCAGAGCGCGCTGGATCGCGAGGTTTCGCCTGACAGCGAGGAAGGCCGGGCGCTGGTGGCACGCTGGATGCGCCTGGGCGACGAGTTCACGCACGGCGATGAGGAAATTGGCGAGGGCTACCGACGGATGTATGCGGACGAGAGCCATTGGCCGGACGATGAGAGGGCTGCCAAGCTGAGGGCGAACAGGCCCAAGCCTGAGTACATGTCCTTTTTCCGCAAGGCGGTTCAGGCTTGCCTGCGGCATGGGTGATCGCTTCGATGGTAGAGAAGAGAGCTCTCCTCAGGGGCTAAAGCCCGGCTCATTTTGCTTGGCTCTATTGGCGCGACTGAAAGTCATGCCCTGTTACAAAGCCTGCGAGAAATGAGTTTTTACGCTCGCCGCGGCGAGTAAAGCCCTATCGCTTTTGTTGCATTTATGC